>JAFVXL010000051.1 GCA_017501145.1 Clostridia bacterium
ATAAGCTGCAAAAGCTCAATAAAAACAGACAAGCCAAAGCAAATTGCTACATCACGAAGAGCATTATGCTTTTTGAATACGTAATTCAAGGCTATACCAAATGGAACAAAAACAAAGCAGTTCAAAGCAGTATCAATAATTTGTCGCACTATCCAATAATCTGTTCCTCTGTAATTAAAAGGAATAAGGTCCCAAATTATTCTCTCCATCATGGTCATATCACGCATGTTTGTATAGTTTCTGATTAGCATCTGAGGGTAGCAAAACTTAAACACTAACGCCCAGATAAGTATCCAAAAAATCATCACAATAGCGCAAATCACAAGACGGCGCAAATTCTTTTGCGTATATTCAAAAAGCGGTATTTTTCTTTTTTTATTTTCGACGCTTACCTCCTCAGCAAGCTCTGTTTCATTTTTGATTTCTTGCGCCATAATGTCACCTCGGCTATCAGTAGAATTATATTAGCACATTTACCTTAGTTTGGCAACAAAAAATACAAAAATATATATTTACTTCTTGATACAATAAAAACATTGACAACCTATAATTTAATGGCAATTTGTATCAAAATTTTAGATTGCTCACAAAAAAACGCGCCTTTTGTTAAGACGCGCCTTTTATTAGTTTTTTATTTTAATTTACTAATATAAATATTACAAATTTATTGCGTTAAGCTAATCTAAATTTACTCCCCTATTAAAAAGCTTACTGCAAACAAAGAACGAAATTACCGCATAAGCGGTGTAATTTACCGCGCCAACGACGAGTATAGACACAAAGGCAAACTGTGACATAACCTGCTCGGTCAGCTGCGACAAATTGCCGCTAATTGCAAGCACGACAACGACGGTCAAAAGCGTAATAAGGCTAGCTGATAAGTAGTAAATAACAAACCACAGCATACCCTTAGAAACTCTTTTGCTGTTATACGTATTAGCCTTAACGATAGCAAAGAAAACCATCGCCAAAAGCCAGCATACTTCTGCAAAAATAATGAAAACAATTAGCGCAACAAACGCTTGTATAGACATATCAAACGCCGACACCACCGCGCTAAGCGAAATTTTTAACATTTCCATATTGCTCTTGCTATAAAACAAGATTATAAAGCAAACGACACATACCGCCACGCTTGCTAAAATAACAATCAAAGCGGACAAAAATTTTGCAATCAAAATTTGATCCTTTTTTACGGGCAAAGTGTGCGTCAAATACCCTTCGTCGCCATAAAGATTGCTATAAAAAACCTTTATTGTTTGCACAAAGGTATTAACAAGAATTGAGCCTATACATCCATACACTATTCCCGACACTATTTGTCCCAAAATAAACATAAACTGCGCGTCTTTATAGATGTTTATTATCCTTGCTACTCCGGACAAGACTATCGCCGCAACGTATATATACGGCAACACCCAAAACATCTTTTTAACGTCGTACTTCATAAGCTTAACAATCATTTTATTTTACTCCTAAAAATTCCGTCTATCGAGTCGTTTTCTTTTTGTCTGAGCTCGTCTGCGTTGCCGCTAAGCACTATCCTACCTTTGTCTATAAACACAACCTCGTCTAATATTTTTTCCACGTCGCTTACTAGGTGTGTGGTAATAAGCAGTCCACAATCTTGATTTAAGTTTGTCAAAATCGTACGCATTATGTGATCGCGCGTAGACGGATCAACTCCGCTTAGCGGCTCGTCCAAAACATACAGCCTTGCCGCGCGACTCATTACCAAAACAAGCTGAACCTTTTCCTTCATACCTTTGCTCATTTTGGACAAGCTTGCGTTTTGGTCTAAATCCAAATCCTTAAGCAGCGCCTTGGCCTTTTCTGCGTCAAAATCAGTATAAAAATCACTAAAAAGCTGTATCGTTTGCATTATCGTCAAATCCTTGCTTAGATACGTGCGCTCAGGTAAATACGATACCATTGCTTTTGTTTTTTCGCTTATCTTTTCACCGCAAATAGCAATTTCGCCGCTATCAATGGTGAGCAAATCGTTGACCATCTTAATAATCGTGCTTTTGCCACTTCCGTTTTTGCCAAGCAATCCCACAATTTTGCCTTCGCCTACGCAAAACGATACGTCGTCAACGACAACCTTACCGTCAAAGCTTTTGCTAATGCCTTTTAGTTCTAGTACGTTCATAATTCCTCCTTGTCGACAATCTCTATTGCCTGCTTTTTGTCTAAGCCAAGTCGCTCCATATCGTCAAAAAACGCCTTTACTCTTTCTTTTAGAGTTTGCATTTTTATTTTTTGTATAATACCTTCATCGCTTGTTACAAATTTTCCGTTAGTTCGTTCGGTATATATAAGCCCAATCTCTTCTAGCTCAAAAAGCGCCTTTTGAATAGTGTTGGGATTGACTCCGTAGCTAAGTGACATTTCCCTAACGGACATTAGCTTTTCGTTTGGTTTTAGCGCGCCACTTATTATTTGTACCTTTATAATCTCAATTATTTGCAAATAAATAGGCGTTTGGCTGTTAAAATCGTAACCCAAATCAGTTTCTCCTTTGCTTACTGTGTTACTTAGCTAATACAATGATACACATTTGTTTTTGCGCTGTCAACTGTTTTTAGCTCCAAAATAAAAAAATTTTTCCTAACGGCGCGGCACTTTAGACGCCTTGAGATAAGTCGCTAAATAATGCGACGCTCAAAAGAGCGCAAAAAAACCACGGCCATACCATGTCCAAAAGACGAACAAAACTTACTGACCGTGGCTTTTGCGTTAATATTCTAAATTTCCACGCTTTGACCGCAGGCAAGATAATTGAGCTTTTTCATACGCTCTTTCATAAACTCATACTGCGCGTTTCCCGTACAATGACAAGTGTAATACACCGCCTTAAAGGCATCAAGCTCAGCTGCCGCTTTAGCGAGCCACTCAAAATCGGTAATTTTTGCAAAGTGAAACCCACCAACTACCACGTCAGGATTAAACCACCTTGATATTTGGACAATCCCTTTATGCGAGCAACCGCTAATTACCACCAACTTGCCACCTTCGTTTATGACAAGATGCTGCTCGTGGCTAAAATCATCTACCACACGTCCGCCTTCGCCGTCTTGCGTAAAGCCAAAATCGGCAAACGGCTCGCTACGCTCAAAGCTATTGCACGAATAGAGCTTTATGCCGCCACACAAGCTAAGCTCGTCTTCCACCATTATTATGCGGTCACAGTGGGCAAATCTATCGTCAAGCCCAATAAAGCCCCCTTGTGCATTATATCTTGGATTAAAGGCAGAACTTTGTATATACACGGGCGCACTTTTGTTTATGCACAAAAACTCGCCTAGTCCGCCGCCGTGATCGTTATGTCCGTGCGACACAACGGCAAAATCCACCTTGCTTAAATCAACGCCAAGCTTACTTGCGTTTTTTGCAAACATATCTGTCTGCCCCATATCAAACAATATTTTTTGTCCGTTTGCTTCGATATAAAGCGAAAGCCCGTGCTCAACCGACAAATCTTGTCTATTAGTTGTATTTTCCAAAAGAGAAATTATCTTCATTTTTGCTCTCCTTTTTGTTTTTTGCGCGATGTTATTTTTTCATCTCCACAACAAATTGACTGCCGCTTTTGCCGTCAGACGATGCGTAAATATCAAATCCGTGAAGGGTTACGATGCGCTTAGCTATAGCTAGGCCTAGTCCGTTGCCATGCGTAATGCGCGAATTTTCGCCTTGATAAAACTTGTCAAAGACGTGCTTAATCATTTCTTCACTCATGCCGATTCCGTTATCGCTAATATTTACTGCGATTTTGTCCTCAAATTCTTGGATACGTATCTCAATTTTTCCACCCTGCGGAGAAAATTTGATTGCGTTGTCAATAAGGTTTATCCACACTTGCCTAAATAATTCTTCGTTACAAGAGGCGAATTTTTCACTTTCGTCCATTACTATCTCAAGCTTTTTGCTGGAAATTTTTTCATACAAAAGCGCTACCACGAGTCTTATTTGCTCGCTTACGTTTATGCGCTTGACGTCTGTAACAATCGTTTGCTTTTCGATTTTGTTTAGGTACAAAACGTTAGTCGAAAGCGTAGCAAGTCGCTCGGACTCGTTAATTATAATATCAAGATACTCGTTGCGCTCCTGCTCTGACAAATTTTCCCATTTGAGCGCCTTAGCAAACCCACGTATAGACACTATGGGAGTTTTGAACTCGTGCGAAAAATCGTTAATAAAGTTGGTTCTAAGCACCTCTACGCTGCTAAGCTCTTGCGCCATATGGTTGAACTTTTCGCCAAGCTGACGAAAGTCAGATATACCCTGTGGATTTACACGCACGCTATAATCGCCTTTTGCAATTTTGTCCGTCGCCTCCAAAAGCTCACGCAAGGGCGAAAGTGGACGGTTGCTTATCAAAAACGAAATAATCGTTCCTAATACTATGCTTATTATTGCAAACAAAAATAGCGGCATGCTTACAAAATCGGAATTGCGCAAAAGGCCTATCTCGTACAAAACGTACATACCCGCTATAATAAAAAAACTCGTTATTAGCATTATGCTAAACACCATCAACGCAAACAGCAGCATCAGGCGAAAAGCATGCTTTTTTTCCTTTAGTCTAGCTTTATTGCTCATTATGAATCACTCCCTTATACCCTACTCCGCGGATTGCTACAAGCTCAAACTCGGGGTAGCTCTCAAACCTTCGTCTTAGTCTTGTTATATGAACGTTTACTGTAGTATCCACCGTTTCGGAATCCATACCCCATATCTCGTCCATAAGCTGAAGTCTTGTAAAAATTTTGTCGGGATACGAAAGTAGCTTGTATAACAAATAAAACTCCTTTTGCGGTAGGACTTGAGACTCTCCCTCGCGCGTAACGGTAAGCGAATCGTAGTCAAGCTCCACCTTGCCTATACGTAGCTTTCGCTCATACACTATCTTAGATCGGCGCAATAACGCCTTAATTCTAAGTAGCATTTCTTCTTCGTTGATCGGCTTTACCATATAGTCATCCGTTCCGACCAAAAAGCCCTTGCATTTATCCTCGGGCAGTTGCTTAGCCGTAACCATAAGTATAGGCATAGTAGAGCCGCAGTCACGCATGCACTTGGTAAATTCGTACCCGTCCATAACGGGCATCATTATATCAACTATTGCGATGTCTACGTGATTTTTGTCGGTAATCATAAGCGCCTCTTGCCCGTTTTTTGCGGTCAAAACGTTATACCCTGCTCTTTTTAGCACGGCATTCATAAGCTTAGCAGTATTTTTATCATCTTCGACAACGAGAACTTGAAACATAGCTTTCTCCTTATTTTCCCTATTATATCACAAAAAAGATGAATTGAAAATTAAATATAGACAAGTTTATTTGCAAAAATTTATATATACCCCCATAAAAGTTTTCCTTTAGTTAACGCTTTTGTGGTATAATGTCTGTGTATATTTATTTAGCAATGTTATGTTGCTAACACACTAAGAGGAATATTTATGGCCAAAAAAGATAAAAAACGGACAACAAAATGGATAAAGAATAGGCACAAGGTATTTACCTTTTTGTTGCGCGGCACCTTGGGCTTGTACTGCAAAATCAAATACGGACTCAAGGTAGAAAAATTCAAAGAGCAACAAAAGCGACCTTACTTGATACTGTTTAATCACCAAACGGCCTTTGACCAATTTTTTGTAGGGATTGCATTTAAGGGCGCTACGTACTACGTTGCTAGCGAAGATATCTTTTCGCTTGGATTTACGTCCTCGATTATACGGTATCTCGTTGCGCCTATTCCCATCAAAAAGCAAACCTCGGACGTTCGCGCTATTATGACGTGCATTAAGGTAGCCAAAGAAGGAGGCACTATAGCAATGGCTCCCGAAGGCAACAGAACGTTTAGCGGCAAAACCGAATACATCAATCCGTCTATCGTTCCGCTTTGCAAAAAGCTGAATTTGCCTATCGCGCTTTTCCGTATCGAAGGCGGCTACGGCGTTCATCCGCGTTGGAGCGACGTCGTGCGCAAGGGCAAAATGCGCGCTTACGTAAGCAAGGTTATCTACCCCGAAGAATACTCAGCATTGTCAGACACAGAGCTATATGACGCAATTAACCAAGGCTTATACGTCAACGAAGCGTCGGTTAGCGGACAATTTAAGCACAAAAAACGTGCCGAGTACCTCGAACGCGCTATGTACGTTTGTCCAAAATGCGGACTTTCTACCTTCAAAAGCAAGGGCAATATAATTGAGTGTACTAAATGCGGATTAAAGGTAGAATACCTCCCCACCAAGCAGCTCAAAGGCGTATCCGAGCCCTTCCCGTTTGAATTCGTAGAGCCGTGGTACGAATACCAAAGCAACTTTGTTATATCTAACGACCTATCAAATTACGTTGACGAGCCGCTATACACAGAACAAGCCGCGCTCTTTGAAGTAATTCCGTATAAAAACAAAAAGCTTATTACTAAGAAGTCAACGGTTTGTCTATATAGCGACAAGCTCGTACTAAGCGGCGAAAATGTCAACCTTATGCTTACCTTTGACAAGATAAACACCATTACGATTTTGGGAAAAAATAAGCTTAACGTCTACGACAGAAACAAAATTTATCAAATAAAAAGCGACAAGCGCTTTAACGCTCTAAAGTATATACACCTTTATCACAAATACAAAAATTTGGCAAAAGGAGAAGAACATGGACAATTTTTGGGACTCTAACGTTTGGAACTGGATAATGACTTTTGCGGTATTGTTTGCCAGCTTGCTCGTTGGTAACATTATCAAAAAACTCCCTTTTATCAAAAATTCACTAATACCTACCTCCGTGTTTGGCGGCGCAATACTTCTTATCGTAGCCGCAATTTACAAAGCCATAACGGGCAACGTAATGTTTGATACGCAGCTGTTTGGCGGTAACGGCACAAATAATTTAGAGATTATAACCTACCATACTTTGGCGCTTGGCTTTATTGCGTCGTCGTTTAAGACAACCAACAACAAGCTCACCAAAAAGCGCGCCGGCGAAATTTTTAACACCGGCTTGACCACCGTGTCCACTTATCTTATCCAAGCCGTGTTTGGACTTGGTATCACTATGATAGTGGCGCTTATAATAACCGATTTCTTTAGCGCGGCGGGCATTCTCTTGCCGTTTGGCTACGGACAAGGCACGGGACAGGCGCTCAACTACGGCTCAATATTCGAGACCGACTACGGATTTGCGGGCGGAAGAAGCTTCGGCCTTACTATTGCGGCGCTTGGATTTTTGTCGGCAAGTATCGGTGGCGTAATTCACCTTAACGTAATGAAGGCGCGTGGAAAAATTGTCCTCTCGTCGCGTAACGACGGCTCGTTGCACACCGAAGAAATTGAGTCAGAAGGCGAAATTCCTATGCAGGAAAGCGTTGACAAAATGACTATTCAGCTCGCGCTTATCGTCGTTGCTTACGCTATTACGTACGCCCTTATGTACCTTCTTGGCGAGCTTTTGCCGGGCGTTAAATCGGTAGTATACGGCTTTAACTTCCTTTTTGGTGTAATTACGGCAACTCTTATTAAGCTCTTGCTTAACTTCTTACGCAAAAAAGGCATTATGAAGAAAAAGCACACCAACAACTTCCTTATGACGAGAGTAAGCAACTTCTTCTTTGACCTTATGGTAGTTGCAGGCGTTGCCGCAATAAGACTTGACGCGCTCGAAAATTACTGGGGAATTATCATTATTCTTGGCGTTGTGGGCGCTATTATCACTTATATATACAACCGTATCGTTGCAAAAACACTGTTTAAGGATTACTACGAAGAGCAGTTCCTTATGATGTACGGTATGCTTACCGGAACTGCAAGCACAGGTACGATTTTGCTTAGAGAAATTGACGGAGAATTCAAAACTCCCGCTGCCGATAATATGGTATACCAAAACTTGCCGGCAATCGTATTTGGCTTTCCGCTTATGTTCCTTGCGACCTTAGCCCCCACCAAACCGGTTTTGACACTAATAATACTATTTGCGTTCTTCCTTGTGCTTAACGTTATATTATTTAGAAATCAAATATTTAGACGCAAAGCCGTAAGCGTAGACGTAAGCGAAGATGCTGCTGGCGACATTAGCACTCAAGCAGAAGAATAAAAACTATACAAACAAAATAAAAAAGCGCCTAGCTAAGCCAATGCTTATTAGGCGCTTTTTTGATGCTTTTATAAGCTTTTTGCTTATAGTTTTGGCTTTTTGTTTGCTTGATTTCTTTCTCAATTATTAGGGTGCATTTGATAGCAAGCGTCATATTGCACGTAATATCTTTTTGAAATTTATAAAAATTCTTTACACAGCGCCCAAAGTTAACCTTAAGTTTATTTATTTTTGTTAAATTATTAGCATAAACAAAGGTAACCTATTGGTTATCGCAAGTTTGAACTAAGCGCTGCCAATCCTCTCCTTCGGCGGCAGCTTAGCGCGCGGCGGTGTTATTCATAAAAACCTATCTTTACATCGCCGCGCAAAATTTAGCTTTTTTGTTGCAAGGCGCTGCATACCTCCTTTAATTTATCTCCCACAATACCCGCAGCGCCATATTGCAAAAACTCATAAGCTTCTCCTAAAAAAAGCGACAGCGTTAACTAACGCCGTCGTCTTTTTTTAATTTTTATTTGCCAAGTCTCTTGATAAGATACGGGAGCGCAAGCTCAAATTTCACGCCATACCAATGGCTTTCGTCGCCTTGAGTAACCTTAATACACTCTACGGTATAATCAGCCGCGATTGCCGCGCTATCAAACACCATCTTACCGCTAAGCAACGCGCCAACAAATGCCGATGCGTACACATCGCCCGTACCGTGACAGCCCTTAGCGATACGCTCATGCTCATAATAGTCGCATTTGCCGTCCTCAAATACAACAACACCCGTGTAGCCCTTCTTGTAGCCAACGCCCGTAAGAACAATCTTCTTACAGCCGAGCTTACTAAGCGCGGTCAAAAGCGTCATTATATATTCTCTATCGTACTCTTCCTTATACTCTATGCCCGTCAAAAAGCATGCTTCCGAAATGTTGGGGAGCAATATATCCGCGGCACCGCAAAGGGGCTTCATAGCTTGTACGTACTCGTTGTCAAAAATAGGATAAAGCTTGCCACCGTCCGCAAAAGCAGGATCTACAATTTTTATGCAGTCTGGCGCTCCCATCGTGGTTAAAATATTCTTAACGTAATCAATTTGCTTCGTGCTACCAAGGTATCCCGTATATATGCAATCGAATTTTATTCCTTCCTTTTGCCAATGCTGCTGTATAAGCGGAATATCGTCTGTCAAATCCCTAAACGTAAAGCCGCTAAATCCCGCTGTATGAGTGGACAAAACTGCTGATGGAAGTATGCAGGTTTCGTTGCCACAAGCCGAAAGTATAGGAAGCGCAACGGTAAGCGAGCATTGACCAACGCACGATATATCTTGTATAGTAAGAATTTTTTTGTATGCCATTTTATTTTCCTCCAAAAAGTCCTTGCTTTTTTTGATAGTATTATTATATAATATTTTTGGACATATAACAATAATCAAATTAGGAGAATTTTATATAACCAGATGAAATACAGCTTTGACTCCAATAAGCCTCTATACCTACAGCTTTACGAGCAAATAAAGAACGATATAATTTCGGGGGCTTACGAAGTGGGGAGCAAGCTCCCATCAAAACGCACACTTGCTGCAGAATCGGGAATGAGCGCTATAACGATAGAGCACGCTTACGGTCTACTGGCCGAAGAGGGATACGTAGAGGCTCGAGAGCGTAGCGGATATTTCGTTACCTTCAAGGCGGGTGATGGATTTACGTTGCCCACCTCGCCTATTACCGATTATACGTTTTCTGCACAAAGTGATAATTCACCGCGATTTCCGTTTTCGGTTCTCTGTAAAACCATGCGTAAGGTTATGAGCGAATACGATGAGGCTATTTTGAATAGGTCGCCCAACAAGGGATTAACTAAGTTACGAAAGGTAATAAGCAACTATCTAATGCGCAATCGCGGAATATGCGCCTCGTACGAGCAAATAGTAATTGGCTCGGGCGCTGAATATCTATACGGACTAATCGTTTCGCTACTAACTAAAGATAAATTTTACGGTATAGAATACCCATCATACGAAAAAATCGAAAAGGTCTATACGTCCCAAGGTGTTTCATGTCAGCTACTTCCCCTTACCATAGACGGAATAGACAGCTCCGCCTTAAGCAAAACCTCAGCTCATGTACTGCACATAACGCCATACCGAAGCTTTCCTACCGGCATAACGGCGTCCGCATCAAAGCGACATGAATACGTGCGCTGGGCAGAAAACGGACGATATCTAGTCGAGGACGACTTTGAGTCAGAGTTTTCGGTGCTCACTAAGCCAGAAGAAACGCTGTTTTCGTTATCAAAGAGCGACAACGTGTTTTATCTTAACACCTTTTCTAAGACTATTTCGCCATCACTACGAATAGGATATATGGTTTTGCCAAAAAATCTCGTCAACGCGTTCGACGACAAGCTTGGATTTTATTCTTGTCCCGTCCCCACCTTCGAGCAGCTTGTATTGACCGAGCTTATTTCAAGCGGTGACTTCGAGCGTCATATCAATCGAGTACGACGAAAAAAGCGCAAGGATATGTCAGCTAATCAATTACGTTAAAAAAAAGAGAGCGTTTGGGCTACAACCCGATTTGCTCTCTATTTTTTATTATCATTTTTCGCAGAATAACAAGCTTTCTATAAGTCTATTCTTGCGTAAATTCTTCTTTTGTGTCACTTTCGCAGCTATCGCTATCACAGCAGCAATTATTTTTCTTATTACAAGAGCAACCGTACGGACAGCCTATGCACTTTTTGCCGCTTTTCTTTGCCTTGATTATATAAATCAAAGCTCCCACTACAATAAGAGAAATAACAACGATTGCGACTATTTCACCTGCACCCATATATACTCCTTACGATTTAGCCTTAAGCTCGTATTCTGCCTTTAACTGCTTTTGCTTTTTGATAATCATAACCACGAACAAAGCAGCTATACCAAGCGTTATTACCCAGCCTACGATAGGCATCCAAACCTGACCAAAGTTTTGGGTAGTGAAAAGAGTTCCGAAGAAGAACACAAGGAAGGATACTACGTAACCAACTGAGAACTGCAAGCCGATACCTGCCCAGAACCACTTTCTGCTCTTGATTTCGGAGTTCATTGCGCCAATTGCCGCAAAGCACGGCGGAGTGAAAAGGTTAAACATCAAAAACGCGAGCGCCGCTACCTTGGTTATTCCAAACACAGCCGCTACCTCTACGCTTACACCCTCCATAATAACGAGCTCGTCAATATCTATAAGGTTAGTTATACCAAAGCAAACAGCCAAAGTACCCACTACGTTTTCTTTAGCAATAAAGCCGGTAACAGCCGCAGCCGCAAGCTGCCAAGCAGCGACGCCTATAATGGGTGCGATTACGTATGCGAACGGTGTAGCGATGGTGCGCAAGATAGACGAATCAGCAGTTTCAGCCACAGTATACGTCCAGTCAAAGGTTTGCATTACGTGCACGATAAAGTTACATACGAGAATAATCGTTCCCGCCTTGACTATGTACGACCATGCTCTCGAAAGCGTCGACTTGCAAGCGCCCCAAAGCGATGGAGCCTTGTATTCGGGCAGCTCAATAATAAAGAACGATTTGCGATTTTTGTATCCGGTCAAAAGGTTAACGAGCAACGCGCCAAGCAGTATAAGCAATATACCTACAAAGTACATAATAGTACCCACCCAAGCGGATTCGCCAAAGAACGCTCCAGCAAAAAGCGAGATAACGGGAAGCTTAGCGCCGCACGGCATAAAGGGTGTAAGCATAGCCGTTGCCCTGCGCTCACGCTCGTTTCTTATAGTACGACAAGCCATAATACCGGGAATTGCGCAACCAGTACCGATTACGAACGGAATAACCGACTTGCCCGAAAGTCCAACCTTTTTGAAGATAGGATCAAGCACGACGGAAGCGCGAGCCATATAGCCGCAATCTTCGAGTAACGCTATAAGGAAATACATTACCATTACGAGTGGCAAAAAGCCGATTACGGCAATAACACCACCTATAACGCCGTCAACGAGAATAGACGCCCAAATTCCAAGCTCACCGCTCTCGTTAGCAAGTGCGTCTGCCACAAGACCTTGTCCTGCTTCGAGCCAGCCTACAAAGGTGTCCGCAATCCAAGGACCGAGCCACGCCTGCGAAATACCGAACACAAGAAACATTACCACCGCAAAGATAGGAATACCCGCCCATTTGTTTGTAAGCACAGCGTCCAACTTGTCCTGCCAATTCTTTTCCTTAGTAAGAACCTTACGTTGCTCAACCTCCGCTACGATACCATTTACAAATTCAAAACGCTTGCGGTCTGCCTCTTGCACTACCGACTTGTCAGTAAGGTCAATATCACCTTGAACAAAGGGCGCAACCTGCTCGACTCCTTTTAGCGCAACAGCTTTTTCTACCAAAGTCTTCAAGCCGTTAGCCGAAGTGGATACAGTTTTCACTACGGGGCAACCGAGCTTGTCAGCCAACGCTTGCGCGTCAATGGTCGTTTGCTTCTTTTTGTTGATGTCAACCTTGTTAAGCGCTACGACCATAGGAACACCTAGTTCAAGAAGCTGAGTAGTAAAGAACAAGCTACGGCTAAGGTTTGTGCCGTCCACAATATTTATAATAACGTCAGGCTTTTCTTCCTTTATGTAAGAGCTCGTAATGCTTTCCTCCGCAGTAAACGGCGACATAGAATACGCGCCGGGAAGGTCAACCGCAATAATCTCTTGCTCTCCGCTAAAAAAGCTCTTTTTGATTTTGAATTCTTTCTTTTCGACTGTAACGCCCGCCCAGTTGCCCACCTTTTCGTTTCGACCGGTTATGGCGTTAAACATAGTCGTTTTACCGCTGTTAGGATTACCCGTTAAAGCGATTCTCATTATTTGCAAACCTCCTATTACATGGTAACATTTACCAATTTAACAGGGCTGTTAGCAGTGGCGAACTAATTAATAAAATTTTAGTTCGCTATAGCGAACACCCACTCAAAAAAAATAACCGTTAGATTATTTTTCTAAATTACAATTGCCGATGCTAACTCTTTGTCAATGTTGTATCTTGCATCCTTGATAACAACTACGTAGCTGCTGCCTCTGCGCGCGATTAAGGTGATAGTTTCGCCACTATAGCATCCAAGCGAAAACAAAAAAGAGTTAAGCTCCTCGTCATCAGTATTAAGTGCCTTAATGACGTAATCCTTTCCTATTTCAGCTTGGCTAAGCAACATAAACACACCTCAGTTAGCAATGGCTAATTCTCGTAAAGTATATATTTCTTTTTTTTGTTTGTCAAGCAAAAATGCTCATTTTTACAAAAATTTTTTAGCTTGAATTTTATTGTTGAAATAAATAAAAATTTTTTAACAATTTTTTGCTAATATCCCTTTACAATTGCGATTTTTGTGCTATAATACAACAAAGGAGACAGACATTATGGACGTAGCAAAGCTTGTTTTTGACTCTATTGATAAAGTGTTTGACAAAAGATTAAATAAAAGCTATCACATTGAAGGCTCTAACAACGTCGTTATTACAAAGGACGTTCTTTATAGCGACTCGGATATCAAAACGTGTAAAATGGACTGTTATTACGTCCCAAAGCACACCGGTCTATATCCTGTACTTCTCTATATACACGGTGGTGGCTTCGTAGCGGGCGACAAAGAATATCGCAAGGCGCTTTGCACGTGGTACGCAGTGGACGGGCTATTCGTAGTCAACGTAAACTACGGTCTTAGTCCCGATTGCCACTACCCCACTCCTATCACGCACCTTGTTGCTGCCCTAAATTGGATAGTCAAATTTGCAAAAATTCTCAGACTTGATCTGGACAAAATCATAGTAGGCGGCGACTCGGCGGGCGCGTACTATGCGGCAATGCTAGCGACTATTTGCAACAATCAAGAATTGCAAAAGGTCTTTAAGGTAAAGCCAAGGGCAACGTTTGCCGCAACTATACTTAACTGCGGCTTGTATGATATTGATATGGCAATAAACAATCGCATGGTTCTTGATGTCAACAAAAAGATTTTTGCTTCTTACACGGGCTGCAACGAAGACGATTTCGAAAACTACAAGTACAAAGACTACTATTCACCCATAAAGCACTTGGACGAGAATTTTCCGCCATCCTTTTTCGCTTATTCAAAGCGAGATATTTTCTGCAAGGGACAAACCGAGCTCCTAATAGGAACGCTAGAGCACCATGACGTTTATTACGAAAGCTATCACACTATTTCCGCGATCAGAAACCATTGCTTTTCGCTTGATTGGTCGTCGAGAGAATCTAAAGAAGCAAACGCGCTAATCAAGGACTTTGTCCAAAAGGTTATAAATGGAACCTTGCCAAAAAAAATCTCGGAAACACCCATCAAAATTCGCGAACACGAAAGGTTATATAATAGAATTACTAACTTTACTTTCCCAAAAGACGACCATTAGTAGAAAGCAAACGCAAATATTTGCGTTTGCTTTTTTGTTTAGCTTATTAGAGGTGAACCTAAAATAAAGTTTATTCCGCTATAAATAGCGTACGCCACCTTTTGTTGGTATTCGCTCGTTACAAGCAACGCTTCTTCCTCCGGATTGCTCAAAAAACCACACTCAACAAGTACGCTTGTATATGGCGAGCATTGAATTATGTAATAATCTCCCTTAGCGGCATTGCGAGAGCAGTCAAGCGAGCGATTAAGCAGCTTTTGCAAAATTTCAGCTGTTTGCTTATGCTCACCGCTTGGCGCGTAAAAAACCTGCGCTCCCTTAACGTACGAGCTTGGATAATAATTTTGATGAATACTTACCACCAAATCGGGCTGAGCGTCTAAAATTATTTGCTTGCGCTTTTTCATATCGGCAAGCTTTTTGCTTCCTGATTGCGGATAAGATAACGAAATATCGCTTTCACGCGTCATAACCACCTTGTAGCCGCCTTCTTCCAAAACAGTCTTTAGCTTTTTGGCTATGGCTAAATTTATGTCACTCTCCTTAGTTCCCGTTGTCGAGCCTACCACACCGCCGTCTTCGCCACCGTGCCCTGCGTCAATAACTACAACCTTGCCACCTCCTGCAGCTTGCGTTTCGCCTACAAAGCTCGCCGTAATGATGATAGATAGAGTCGCAATAGCAACAAGCAAAGCTATTAAAATTCGTTTTTTTACCGTTATAAACAAATAAACACTCCTTCCACAATTGTGGACAATTTTGTGGAAAACTAATTGACAGAATACAACAAAGCCGTTCCGTCCACCCAGCTGCCCACATAGCTCATAAGCCGATAAGACGTGTGCTGCTCTAATGCGCCTATAATATCCGCCATAGTCGCAACCTTGAATTTGCAGCCTTGGTAATAAGTGCGCAATCCGTCAAAAAACGCTTCGTCGCCTATAAGAGTACGAACGCTGTCAAAGAGCAGTTGACCCTTAACGTACGTCATATAACTGTATTCTAAGCTGCTATTATACTCTGCTACGCATTTGTTCATAGCTGTCATTTTTTTGCCGTTGCCGTAATAAAGCTCACAGTATAGCATATAAGTAGTCAAAGAATCTGCTATACGTTCTTCTTTTTTTACGCCATAAGACGGGTTTTTTTCATAAAATACAGTGGTAGTGTATTCGGTCAAGCCTTCGTCTAACCACGCTTCGTTAACTTGATCGTTGCCCACCACGCCATACCACCATTGGTGCGCTATTTCGTGAGCCACCACCTCCTTAATCATTTCGTCGTTAAGCGCGTCACTTACGTACACTAGCCCCGGATACTCCATACCGCCATTGACAAAAGCTGTCTTGACTACAAATAGCGACTCGTACGGATACTCGCCAAAAAGCTCGTTGTACGTCTTTAAGGCGTCTACGGCAACACCCGTATAGTCGTCACTACCTTCGGAAAACCACGCAACGTCTACTCCGCCTACGTTGACGCTCGTTTGATTAAAATCGCCTACGCAAATAGCAAAATCCCGCGCGCTACGTAAGCATACGTTAAGCATGCCGTCACTTCCTACGCCCGCTGAGCTAACTGCAGTAAGACCTTCGGGATACGAAAAGGTTACGTTATAATTCGCCACCGCGCTATCAAACGGATCGCCATAGCTATAATAAGGGTGCTTATACCACTCTCCGTCCTTAAACGCGCAAAGCACGGGATACCAGTTGCCAAGATTGTATTTGCCACTATAATATCCAAGTCGATGTCTAATCTCCGCAAGTCCAAGCACGAACTTCATATTGATGGTTATACGCTCTGTAGGCAAAAGCTTGGGTATAGCTACGCTTAGCACGTCGTTTTCGTCCACCGTAAACTCAAGCGCGTTGCCCTTGCTATCAGCAATATCGCTCACAGTCATATAGCCGTAGCTAAGTCCGTTAGGGTAAGCAACCGAAATTTCGGATTGTGAGATAGGAAAGTGTTTGGCGTGCTCCCGATATGCGTTGCCGTACAAATGAAACGCAAGCTCGCTTAGCTCGCTCTCCGTGTCGTTAACATAATCCACACTCATATCAGCCGTAACAGTTCTTTCTTGCTCGTTTAGCGTAGCGCAAATGGTGTACTCAGTAAGTCCTTCGCCAAGCTCGTCGTTACACGCCACCAAAGGCAAAGCAATAATCACCACAGCCAAAACGGATACAAACAGTTTTTTCATATTATTCTCCTAATTTAATGGTTATTTATATGTAACAAAAAAGGACATTATGAGTATTTATTCTTGCCTAATCGCAAATAAAAATATCCCGAAAGCAATCTACTCTCGGGATATTGTTAATTAAATTTTTCTTATTAGACAACCATTTGTCCTTGACCTGCTTGCTCGGTTACACGCAGTACGTCAACCTCGCTTCCGTCATGCGCGTCAACGTACACAAAGTATCTTAATCCCTTATAGGTAGCGGCAACCTCGTAGCAAAGCACCTCTTGCTCGTCCTTTGGCACAAAAGCAAGACGAATATTAGTGATTTGCAGCTTGTTGGACACTTGCTGGGCAGCTGCTGCCGCGCTTAAAGCAGGCGTAACGTCCCTATCCGTATGATTTAAGCAATATCCAGTTGCTTCAAAGCCTATAAACGCGCCATCTAAGCCAATTTTTACCTTTACTAAATCTGCGTAACAAATAACGCCGTCAATTTCATTCACCAGGTTGACGGTTGCTATTCCGTCCACCTCGTTATACCATACTTCAGTCAATCCGTCATAGCCAAGACGAGTCGCTAATTTTTTGGCAAGCCTAATAACACCGTCTTGCATAAAGTTAGCCACCGTAACTACTCTATCGGTATTGACTGACAGAATTTTGCCGCCTCGAACCGAAACGCAAGCAAACGCGTTGCTATCTCCAAGCTTTGCGGTAAACATATAGCACTTAGGACGCTCGCCGTAGCCGCAGCTTTGTATATCTTTAATATCGTCAAAGCTGTCCTTCAAAATTTCCTTAGCTCTTTCCTCACTTATTTCAGGCAATGCTTCAAGCTCACTAAACGACTGCTTATCCCCGTCAGAATACGGACCGTCATAAATAATTTCGGGATATTCAGCAGACGGATCAACGCTCTTTTCGTTGTAGTCAAAGTTGCTTAGCTGCTCCTTGCCCACGTTGTTGATAACGAGATAATCGTCCTTAATAAGCGCAATCATATCACTTATACGCGAATTAAGCTGGGCGGTATAAATATAAATTTCTTCAATTTGTTCTCTATAAGACGAAATATCCTTACCGCTGCTTACAGCCTTGCTTAGGCTATCACTCCAGTCCCCCACCTGATTGAGAAATTTTGCAGTAGACTTGGTAGCTTCTCTATCCATAGGGAGCTTACTCAATCCGTTGAGCGCGCTAATTGCGTTACGATAGTTCTCTGCTGCCAAAATGGCGCTATTTTCATCAGAAACGCTAACCATCATTTTGCAAAGATTGCTCTCTATTGACGAAACACCTTCGCTTAGCTCATAAAAGCTGCTTTGGTAATAAGCTTCGAGCTTAAGCATATTTTCGTCCCTATTTTGCTTGATATAAAATAGTCCTACCGTCAAAAACGTAACGAGCGCTACTGCGCCCAGCGTAGAGGCAACGACCGCTGCCCATATTCCTTTTTTTCTGTGCGTCATAATACTCCCCCCCTTTTTTTAAGTTCCGAGCGCAAACGAGTGATTACCTACCCTTAGCGTAACCTTGAGCGACCAAATCCACTTGCTAGTAGCCGTTGCGGGATTGTAGTAATACAAGCATCCGCCCGTCGGATCATAGCCGTTAAGTGCGTCGCGAGCCGCATTGTACGCAGTTTGATTAGGCGTCAAATTGATTTGCCCGTCGCTTACGCAAGTAAAAGCGCCCGCTTGATAAATGACTCCAGAAATAGTATTAGGAAAAGACGACGACTTTACTCTATTAAGCACTACGGCGGCTACTGCAACCTGTCCAACGTACGGCTCGCCGCGCGCTTCGGCATAAACGCACCGCGCAAGCAAATTTAAGTTGGCGTTGCTTACTGAGCTTGTCGAAGTAGACTTTAAGCTTAGCCCCATTGCAGCCTCTGTTGCAGGGCCTACTATTCCGTCTACCACAAGTCCGTTCTTTTTTTGGAACAATTTAACTGCGGCAAGGGTTTTGCGCCCCCAAATACCATCTACCTTGCCCGAATAATATCCCCAGTTAAGCAGTCTTGTTTGTACTGCTCTGATATTAGCCGTCGTGTCACCTTTGACGATATTAGCGGCGTAAACCGTTTCGCTTTTAGAAAAAGCTATTCCTGACACACCCATAATAATCGCAACAAGCAACACTAAAATCTTCTTTTTCAAAAAAACACCTCCCACAAAAGCGAAAGGCGCTAAAAATACTTTTCTATCAGCTCCATAATTTTGGACTTGTATCTAAAATCGTCGGTTGCCTCTAGGTAGCATAACGGTGGATAAACTACGCACCACCAGTTGTCCCCCTTGCCGCTTCCGAGATTGATAATAAGAGCGTTGTAATATCCGCTTTGTAGCACTACGTCCCCGTACTTTCTCGTAGGAAAATATTCTACGGTAAGAAGCACGGTTGCGCTATAGCTCATACCTTCGCTTTTTAATCGGCTATTTGCGATTGATTGCAAAACGTCTAAGTCGCCTTGCAAGCTTTGGTAAGCTTGTGAGTATGTGTCAACGTCCTTATTTTTTTGGGCAAGATACGCAACTATATCGTCGCGAACCTTTAGCTTTACGCTTTGATCTACGCTATCGTTGCTGTCCGCGCGTATATGAAGTCTGATAAGCTCCTTTTCGCTTATAGGCTTATTATCTACGCAACCACAGCAAAATATGCTAAAAAATAAAATCAAAATCACAGATACCGTCCTTAATAATGCGGTTTTTCTATTCATAGCCACCTCCGCATATGATTATTGACACGTTTTCTCTTTTTATACACGCAGAATAAATACTTTGTGGCAAAAAACCAAAAAGCCGCATATATTATTTGTAGCCACATTTAGGAGATTACGTTATGGGACAAAACGAGATATTTAGGCTACTGCTTATCATTTTGCTGCTTATAAGCAACGACGAAGATTGTGATAATTCTTGCCGCGGCCTTGTGGGCAATCTTAATCAAATAATAATTATTATGCTGCTACTTGGATTTATCCCCTGCTCTAATAATCGTAACGACGATAACGATACGACCTTTTGACGTTTTTTACACCAAAAAAGCCGCTGCTTACTTGCATCGGCTTTTATTTATACGCTATATCCAAAAACTCTGTTTCTATAATTCGTCCCTTATAGCTTTTTCGATAATATACGCCAGTCCGTCTTGGTCGTTAGTAGGAGCAATCATCTTAGCGACCTTTTTTAGTCTTTCGTCCGCGTTGCCCATAGCTACACCAAGCGCCGCTACGCTTACCATAGACACGTCGTTCATACTGTCCCCTATGGCTATCGTGCTACCCATATCTATACCAAAAATATTTGCAACTCGCTTGAGCGCGTTTCCCTTGCCTGCCTTGATTGACGCCCCGTCAAGATATTCTACGTCAGACAAAAAGAACTGAATTCCGCCATATCTGCCCACAAATCTATCCAAATAGCTTTCTGCCTTAGATGACGAGATAAGAACCTTTACACATTGTAATTTGTTTTTTAGTATGTACTCGCTCAAGCAACCAACAGGGTGCATTTTTACCTTTGTTATAGCACAGTAATCCCTATTTGTTTCATTTTCTTCGTTAACAAACAGCTTGTCCTCAGAATAAACCTGAAAATAAACACCCAATTCTTCGCACTCTCTTGCAAACGCCGCCGCTTGCTCGTGCGGCATAGTGTTTATTTCGATAAGCTTGCCCGTTCTACTCTCCTTGATAATTCCGCCGTCCATAGCGCAAATAGGCACGTTAAGCGCGTCAAGCCCAAGCTCTGGCGCAACCTTGAGCATTGATTCAAACATTCTGCCCGTGCTTATTATAAACGTACCACCCGCTTTTCGGTATTCTCTAATTGCTTGACGGGTTCGCTCGGACGCTGTCTTGTCACTTCTAAGCGCTGTTCCGTCAAGGTCGCTGACTATAAGCTTGTACTTCATCTTTTCTCCTTAAAATAATCGTTTACTGCGCGAGCGGCTTTTGCGTCAATACCGCTTATTGCCTCAAGCTCAGCTACGGTTGCCTTTTTGATGTCCGCAAAGTTAGGGAACGCCTTGAGCAAAATTTGACGCTTTTTGGGACCTATCCCCTTGACGTTATCAAGCTCGCTCGTTATGCGTTTGGCTCTAAGATTGCGGTGATAGGTAATGGCAAATCTGTGCGCTTCATCTCTAATTCGTTGCAGTAGCCTTAGCGCATAGTCGCTTTTTTGCAGTATTATGGGCGACGAGCTATACGGCGTAAAAATTTCTTCTTCTCGCTCGGCAAGCGATATCATAGGAATATTTAGCCCCTCGCCCAACATAACCTCCATTGCTGACGAAAGCTGTCCTTTGCCGCCGTCAATGACGATTAAATCTGGCAAATCGCCCTTTGTTAACCTTCGCTTAATGACCTCTGCCATGCAGGCAAAATCGTTGTTGCCCTCTACCGTCTTAATCTTGTAGCGGCGATAGTCCTTCTTGCTCGGCGCGCCGTCAATAAACACCACTCCGCTTGCCACCTTATCCGTTCCGCTAATGTGCGAAATATCGTAGCACTCCATGCGCCTAACGCTCTTTAGCTTGAGTATATCCGCTAATCGCTTAGCAGCGTCCACCGTCATATTTTCTATTCGGCGCTGCTTTTCGGCTGATTTATCCAAAAAATCCGTTGCGTTTTGCTCAGCCATAAGCGTTAGCTTGCGTTTTGCGCCCTTTTTAGGAAAGGTTATATCCACCTTTTTGCCCTTAAGCGTAGAAAGATAATCTCTTAGTCCGTCGCAATCGAACTCCTCGCTAAAGCATATCTCGCTAGGTATATCGTGATTGCCGCCATAGTACTGAATAACAAACGACTCAAAGGCTTCGCCGCCTTGCTGTATCGCTTCTCCCAAAACGTAATTGTATACCCCCATCATCTTTCCACCGCGCACTACGTTAACCGACGCCGCTAAATACGCGCCGTTGTTAGCTAGCGCAAACGAATCTATATCCACTACCTTATCTAGGTCTGACACGGTACGCTCTTTGAGCAATTTGAGCATATCAAGCTGATCTCGGTAGGTAATAGCCCGTTCAAAATCCTGATTTTTTGCCGCCGCCATCATCTTGGACTTAATTATTTCTTCCGCCGTTTCGTCACGGCCTATCAAAAAATCCATAACTCGTCGCACTATTTTTGCGTATTCTTCTTTGCTTATTCGCCCCATACACGGCGCGTGGCAAAGCCCTATATGGTAGTTAAGGCACTCTCTTTTTGCCGTCATTTTCTTGGGGCAAGCTCGCATACCGTACGCGCTCTTTATTATTCCCACAATGTCCCATACTCTTAGTCCGTTGAGATACGGTCCAAAATATTTTTCTCCGTCC
>JAFVXL010000052.1 GCA_017501145.1 Clostridia bacterium
ACTTGTTAAGCTACTGCAACAATAAAACATGTTGTCACTTATTTCAGTTAATCCGTTTGGCAACGTTACGCTTGTTAAACTTGTACAATATGAAAATGCTCCTTCCCCTATGCTTGTTACTGAATTAGGTATCGTTATGCTTGTTAAACTACTGCAGCCAGAAAATGCGCCTTCTCCTATACTTGTTATATTCACATTTTCTATAATGCTAGGTATTATTACTTCACCATTAGAAGGAACATAATATAAGCTTGTTACCGTAGCCCCATCATTCTTCACACTATACTTCGCCGCTTTAACCGCTTCATATGCATTTAATTTCTTTGTCTGTATTATGTTTCCTTCTGGATCTTTAATTTTTATATCGACTGCAGTTGATAGAATTATGGTTTTTAACTCAGCGGCCGTAAGATTTGGATTAACCGAAAGCATTAAAGCCGCAACCCCCCGTTACATAAGGAGCTGCCATTGATGTACCTGCATTCCAAAAAAATCCCCCATCTTTCCATGTACTATAAACGGCACCATAGTAACTTCCCAATTCACTCCTACTACTCCAAAATTATTATTTGCTGTTGCCCCAATAATTCCTGCCACGTGCGTTCCATGTCCAACAGCATCATCTGTAGTAATGTTATTGTTATTGTAAAAATCATATCCATCTATCAAATTATAAATTAAATCCTCGTGCGCTTCAATTCCAGTGTCCAAAATCCCAACACGCACATTCTTACTTCCAGTCGTTATTCCCCAAGCTCCTTCCGCATTTATACCTTTCGCACTACCCAATCCCCACAAAGACGAATAATTTATATCATTTACAAAAGATTGCTTGTCAAATATAAAATTAGGTTCGATACTTTCTATTCCGTTAATTTTTTGCAATATTTGTATTGATTGTAAAATTTTTTCTTTTGAACTGTTTTTTAAACTAATCTGCAATATTTGATTGAATTTAACATTATTGTTCTTTATCTCATTTTCTCGCCATGTTAAATCTTTAATATGATCAATTACGATATCCCCAAAAAACTCTTTGCTATGCACCTTATTTATACCGCTCATTGCATCGTCTAATACCACTATAATACTATCTTCTTCAAATTCAGCATCTAATGAATATTGAAGAAGGTTATCTATTTCAGAAATTCCCATAGCATTAACGCGCGTTGTGTTTAAACCAAAAAACACTATATACAATAATAAAAAACTAAAAATACTGATTTGTCTATATAATCTTATTTTTTTCATAACATTCCTACCTTTTTAATCAATTACAAAAACTTCTAATCTATAACTAAAATGTTCCCTAAAAATAACTCCCCCTATCTCACAAGTAGCATTATTAATTTGGTCGGGATAGAAAGTGTAATCGTCTTCTTTAATTACAACGTAACAACCGTTATACTCCCCAATATATGCTATTATTTCTATTTGGTCTATTGTTGCCTCAGGGTAACTTTCTAATAATTCTTGCAATCTTGTTTCCTTTATTGACATTTCCAACCAATCACACATTTTGGGCGACTTGTCGTAAGTATAGCTAGCTATTTCTTGCAAATCAACCACACGTAAAAAACCATTATCATAAGCTTTTTGCAAATTGCAAAACGAACCTATAACAGGCTCAAAATTATCAAGGGTTTCTTCTAACTCGTCCTCCAATGCGCTTTTTTCTTCTTCTAATCTTTCTACCTCGCCTTGCAGTTGCGTTATCTGTCCAAGCAAGCTGTCCTTTTCTTGCTCCAAATCATCAATCTTACTTGACTGCTCTTGTAGCTTTGCTTCAAGCTCGGCAAGTTTTTCTTGCGTTTCTCTGCCGTTACAGCCAACTAGCGCAAACAGCATTATTGCCACTAAAACTACGCTAATAATTTTTTTCATATTTGCCTCCTTTAATAAACTACTTGTTATATTTTACCATATATTGCATGATGTGTCAATATGTAACGAAAAAAAATATTTTGTCTTACTTATAAGTTTGTCGTGGGGGCTCGTTGGTACATCAAAAAAGCCGCAACTAATGTGTTACGGCTTGTATTGTACTAAAACGGCAGATCACTGCTATCGGGATTAATAGATAAAATTTCTTCTACCGACCTTGTAGGAGCAGGCAATTCATCATCTTCGCTATTCTTTGCCGTAGGCTCAGATGGCTTGGATGGAACCATAGCATCCTTTTCTTCGAACGAAACGCAGCTACCGCGCCAACGAAGGTCAATGGTATCCGTTTGACCGTTACGGTGCTTAGCAACGATAAGCTGAACAGCGTCGCGCTCTTCTTCGGTAACGTTCTTGTCGCTGTCTGCGTACTGACGGTACAAGAACATAATAATATCGGCGTCTTGCTCGATTGCGCCCGACTCACGAAGGTCGCTCATTACGGGAACCTTTTCTTTACGCTTTTCTACGTCACGCGAAAGCTGACTAAGAAGTAGTATAGGAACGTTAAGCTCCTTTGCCGCAATTTTTAGGTTACGCGTTATGTCGCTGATTTCTTGCTGACGGTTTTCCACACGCTTAGAGGGCGACATAAGCTGAAGGTAGTCTATCATTACGATATCCAAGCCCTTCTCGCGCTTAAGCTTTCGGCATTTGCTTATAATATCTACCGGCGTTGTTGCCGAGGTATCGTCTACGTATATGCTCGCCTTGTCAAGCTTAGTCTTAGCAAGCATAAGCCTATTCCACTCAGCATCCAAAAGATTGCCAGAGTTTGCCTTAGTCATATCAACCTTAGCGACCGAGCAAAGCATTCTTCTTGCAAGCTGAACGGCAGGCATTTCGAGTGAGAATACAGCCGCGCTTATGGGCACTTTTTTGCCCGTTTCGGTGGTACGCTCCGAAAAAGCCGCCGCTTGGATAAAGTTCATACCGATACTTGTTTTACCTTGACCGGGACGGGCGGCAATAATTATAAGGTCGCCCGCTTGAAAGCCGTTGAGAAGATTGTCAAGTCGCTTAAAGCCTGTGGGTATTCCCCTAAAGAACAACGGATCGCGCTCTACTAGCTCCATACGCTCAATAGCCTCGCTTGCCGCATCCGAAATGGGCTTTAGGTCCATGCGCGTCTTGCCTTCACCAAGAGCAAAAATTTGCTTTTCGGCGTAAGACATAGCGTCTTCTTCGCCCGAATACGCTACGTTAGCCACCTTGTTGGACAAGTCTATAAGCTGACGGCGCAGCTTGTTTTGCTTAACGATTTCGAGATACGACGCCCAGTTTGCCGCAGACGGAAGTACGTTGCTGAGCGAGCTTACGTAGTTAATTCCGCCAACCGCCTCCATATTGCCGAGCTTTTCGAGCTCTTGAACAAGCGTGATTATATCTATCGGTTTGTTGTCCGCATAGATGTTCTTCATCGCCTCAAATATCATCTGGTGCGCGTGCGAATAAAAATCCTCGGGGACAAGCTGAGACAAAATTTCGTTAGGTACGTACTCATCTATAAGAACGCAACAAAGCAACGCTTGCTCCGCCTCGTTATTTTGTGGCATTATCTTGCCCTTTACGTTGGGATGCACCTTATTGCTTCTCATTTCTTTATCTGCCATCGCTATCCTCCGAATTATCACCTATTCGATTAACAAAATCTTCCATAGAAATTTGGTTGGCTATAGGCTCATTTGAACTTTCGTTAAGATTGGTATCGCTTAGAATTTCGTCAAACCGCTCTACGTCCACGCTTGCCAAATTATCTACCACGACAGACGAATATTTTTTGTTAGCTATTATGCTTACAATAGCGACTGCTATTACGCCCAAAATAATTGCTACAACAAACCAGCCGTTAGCCATTGAAGACTGAGCAACATCCAGCCCTGCGAATCCATAATCGTAAGAAAGCGTTTCCCACATAAGCATTTCGTACATGAGCTGGTCGCTTCCGAGCGTCTTATAAACTCTTTGTGCGTCGTCCGCAACAAGCTCAACGTCCGTCATCAAAAAGTATCTTAGCCTATGCGCCATATTGTCTATTCGGCGCTCCGCGCTTTCGCTTTGCTCAATCACGGCGTTTGCTTGCTTTATTATTTCTTCAAGCAACGAATTTATCCAACGAGGATTTTGAAGCACATAAAAATGTTTGACGTACAAAAATCCATAGTTGCTTTGAAAATATTCCAAGTTGACATTAGCCCAGTTTAGCTTAAAGTTATAGCAATCGTACGTTTCGAACGAACTAACAATAGCGTAATACGTCTGATATTGCGTAGAAAATCTTAACTCATCAGCCGTCGAGCGTACAATTTCTTTTATTTCATCTTCCGAAAAGGCTCCGTATGGCGTAACCGTCTCTATCTCGCTTTTTAGACTAGCTTCGCCGTTTTCGTTATACTCCATATACGTAATAACGTTAACGTTAAACGAAAGCTTGTTTTCGCCGCTGCTTTGCGCACCCCATTGTAAAGTCTCCTCGCTCGCCGTAAAAAGCAACGAACACGAGCAAAGAGCAAACATACAAGCAATTATACAAAAAACAGCAACAAACTTTTTCATTTATTTTTTTCCTTACATTTCCTTTTCAAGAAGCTCGAGAGCCTCGTTAAATTCCTTCATCGCAACCTCGTACGGAGTCTTGGTCGCAAGGTCAACGCCTGCGTTCTTCAAGAGAACGTACGGGCTATCGCTACCGCCGGAGCAAAGGAAGTTCTTATATCTTTCAAGATTCTTAGGATCGTCCATAATGCTCTTAACAATATTGATTGCGCTAGTAAGACCGGTAGCATACTTATATACGTAGAACGCAGTATAGAAGTGCGGAATACGCGCCCATTCGTAACGTATTTCGTCGTCGTGGAATACTGCGTCGCCGTAGTACTTCTTGTTGAGTTCGTAGTACTTATCGCTAAGCGTGGACATGGTAAGAGGCTTTCCTTCAAGATCCATATCGTGAGCAATCTTTTCGAATTCAGCAAACATGGTTTGGCGGAAAAGAGTCGTTCTGAACATATCTACGTAGTACGAAAGCAAATACTTCTTAAATTCCTTGTCCTTAACGGTAGAAATAAGATACTTAAGAAGGAATACTTCGTTAACCGTAGATGCAACTTCGGCTACGAAAATTTGGTATTGAGCCTTGCTCGGTCCCCACGTCTTGTTGGAGTAATACGAGTGCATTGCGTGTCCAAGCTCGTGCGCAATAGTGAATATATCGTGCGTGGTCTTAGAATAGTTAAGCAATACGTATGGGTGCGTGCCGTAGCTGCCCCAGCTATACGCTCCGCTGCGCTTGCCTTCGTTCTCAAATACGTCAATCCAGCCGCCGTCGCGCGCTTCGAGTAAAAGGCCATGATATTCTTCGCCAAGCGGAGCAAGTCCCTTGATAACAAGCTCATACGCTTCTTCGTAGCTGAGCTTAAGCTCTCCGCCGTCTTTGACGATAGGAATAAACAAGTCGTACATATGCATATCTCCGCCGCCGAGAGCCTTCTTTCTGAGCGCCATATATCTATGCATAACCGAAGTATTTTCTTTAACCGCGCTTATAAGCTCGTTATAAACATCCATAGGAACATTGTCGCCAAAAAGCGATTGCTGTAAGCAGTCGTCATATCCTCTAGCCTTAGCGAAGAAATTATCCTTCTTTACGCTACCTGCATAAGTAGATGCAATCGTATTTATGAGCGATTTGTACGCACCGTACAAGCCCTTAAATGCCGTTTCACGAACCTTGCTGTCGGGATTGTCCAAAAACTCCGAGTAGTTACCGTGAGTAAGTCTAACTTCGCCATTTTCGGTTTTAATCATAGGCATAGGAAGCTCCATATTGTTAATGGTAGTGAACGTTTCCATATAGTTGCCCGTTGCCTGAGTCGCCATAGAAAGCAAGCGCTCTTCCTTATCCGAAAGAATATATTTCTTGCTTCGAACTATCTCTTTGAGCATGAAGTCGTACGGCTCAAAATCCTTGTCTGCAATAACGCTACCTAAAAACTCCTCGCTAAGCGAAGAAATTTCGCTGTTCATATAAGAAGCCGCCGTATAAAGCTTGCCTATAAGCATCATAGCTCTATCGGTAAAGGCAACGTATTTTTGAACGGAGCCATCTTGGTCACGACGCATACGAGCGTAGCAATAAAGCTTGCCCAAAAGCAAGTCTGCCTTTTCGTTAAGGTCCAAAAACTCCTTGAGCGTTTTTTTGTCGCCGAGCTTACCTTCGTACGAAGCAAGCTTAGGCTCAAGCTCAGCCGCCTGAGCAAAAAGGTTTTCCCACTCTTCGTCGGACGGAACCATGTGTTCGAGTTTCCATTTGTACTTATCTGCTATTTCGTTTCTTTTCATAATATGCTCCTATTAAGTATATGAATCATATATTATCACTTTTTCATATTTTTCGCAAGCGTTTTGACAACGTTTTTATTTATTGCTAATCGCTCCTTGTCACTATGCTTCCTCTGTCCGGTCCTGCCGACGTAACGGTGAGCTTATCGAATATTCTGTCCGTTAGCTCTGATCTGTGCGTTACTACGCCTACGAGTGTATCTGCCGATAAAGTCGTAAGCGCATTAATTACTATATCAAGTGAATACGTGTCAAGAGTGCCAAATCCCTCGTCAAGAAAGAAAAATTCGTACGTCTTGTATCTTGCTATCTCGCGCGAAATGGCTATAGCAAGCGACAACGACGCTAAGAAGGTTTCACCTCCGCTAAGCGTGCTTGCCTTTCGCTCTAATCCGCCTGCTAAGAAGTCATTGACGTAAAACGCTCCGCTGTTATACGAAAGCGTGTACTTACCACCCGTCATATCACTAAGAACTACTGACGCCGCCGAGGTAAACTGCAAGATGTACTCTTCCGCCACGTATTCTATAAACTTATCTCCGCTAACGAGCTTGTATATATCTGAGTAAATATCGTATTTTTTCTTTTTGTCCGATTTTGTTTTTTCTAAGGCGCGCTTACGCTCTAAATCCAAGCTCATTACTTCAATTTCCTTTTCGACAACCGAAACGAACATAATGAGCTTTTCGCGCTCTTGCTTAATTTCACTTAACTCTTTTTTTCGCTTATTAAGCTCTTGTTCGTCAAATATCGGCTTAGAGCTAACTTCTTCTTCCAAAAGCTTGACGTTAGCCTCAGCTGCCGCTTGCTCAGCCGCCGCAGTCAATCGACTTTCTTCGCACACACGCTTTTCGTCAGTAAGGCTAACAACGAGCTGCGTAAGCTTATCCAAAGCTGCAGCCTTTTGACGCTGAACGTCTATATCATTTGCAAAATTTCCGTTAATTATCTCGGTTAGCTTGTTTACTCCTGCTCGCTCAGCAGTTCCGCGCTCTTTGATATCTGACGCCTTTTGCTTAGCGGAATCAAGTCTTTGGCTGCATACCTTAATTTCGCCTTGTAGGCTAGTAAGCCTACGTTCAAGATCGCAGCTGCCTGCCGCCAAAGCACACAGCTCGTCGATTTTTTCGGGTACTACGATAAATTCTACAAGCTTCGACATACGCGACTTAGCTTCAATTAACTCATCCTGCGCTACCGAAAGCGACTTGTTCGTTTCTTCAAGTCTTGTCGCAAACGAATATCTATTGTTGTCGATTTCTACGTAATCGTTTTGCAGCTTTTCAAGCTCAGCTTGCTTGTTGCGTAACGGCTCTTCGTACTCGTTAACCACGACAGTGTCGTATTTTTCGCGCACCGTTCCCCCACAAACAGGACATACGTCTCCCTCATTAAGCTCACTTCTAATCAATGCCGCCGAGCAAGCGCGGCTCATTTCATCACGCTTTTGGCTTAAGAGCTCAGCCTCTTTTTTCGCCTGTTCTATCTCATCTTTTTTAATCTTAATTTTGCGATTTACTGCAAGTAGGCTCGCCGCTTCGTTTTTTGCCTTGCTTCCATAGTATTCTACGTTTTTTTGCGCGCGAGAAAGCTCGTTTCTTACGTTTTCGTAGTCAACCTTTAGCTTATCCACTTGACTTTTTATGTCGAACACATCACAGTACCCGTCTTTTTCGCCAAAACGAGCAATTAAACGCATTTTGTCAACGTTATCGCAAAGATCTACTCGACATCTTCTCTCTTTTTCGACAAGCTCGTTAAGAAAGGCCGTTAGCTTCTTTTCGGTGTCTATCGCAACTCTCCACTCTACTGCAAGCGCTTCTATCATCTTGTTGCGTTCGTCAAGTTCAGCGATTACGTTTTGCAAATCGTTTATCCTTGCCGCCGCGCGTTCACTTTCCGACTTGTCCGCTTGAGCTTCATTTAGCTTAGCCACCACTATCTCTACTTCAGCTTTCGCCGCTTGATAGCGGACTAACGCATTATTAAGCCTTTGCTTTTCGCTTGCAAGCTTAAGCTCAGCCTTAACACAGTTGTCAAACACGGTTTTTCTTTCGTTAAGCTCGCTAACGAGTATATTAAGCTGGTCTTCAGTGTCCTTAAGCTCGTCTATTCGCTTTTTTCCGTCGAGATAATGCTTTTGTTTTGCGACGATTGCAGCGTTAGTTACGTCCTTAAGCTCATCAAGGCGCTCGTCTACGTTGTCCATATCGCGCTTGAGCTCCTTCATCTGCACGCTGAATTTACTACCAAGATCCTTGTACTTATTGAGCTTAAATAAATTGCCCACCGTTTCGTTACGGTCTTTTTTGCCGGCAGTAAGAAACTTAGCAAACTTGCCCTGCTCAAGTATTACCATCTGAGTAAAGTCGTCAATAGAAAGTCCTATGATTTCTTTAAGCGCATTGTTTACGCTTACCGTTTGCTCGGCAATCGTTTGTCCCGTCGTCAAGTTAGTAAGCCTTGCCTTAGTGCCACCCGTTCGGCTAAGAAGCCTTACTACCTCAAGATTTTGTCTTTTTCCTTCGAGCTCTGTCTCAAAAATAAATCTTATCTCCGCCTTGTCACGCTTAAGATTGATATAATCATTAAGCGTAGCAGCGCGATTGCCATTGCCAAAAAGCGCGATAATAATACAGTCCAAAATGGTGGTTTTGCCGCTACCCGTATCACCGCATATGCAAAACAATCCGTCAAAGCGGAAGTCAATTTCTTGACGGTCATAAAAGCTGTTAATTCCGTCTATCACAAGCGAAATAGGCTTCATAAGCTAAGCACCTCCAAAAATGCCTTGACCGTTTGCTCGTCAGGCTCTTGTCCGCGCACAGACTTGTAGTACGAAACAAAAAGCTGCTCGTCCGTTTGTTCGCGTCTTGTAAGAATTTCACGCTTTACGCTCTTGTTGATAACTGTTAACTTTGTCAAGCACCCAATCGAACGCAGCTGCTCAGCCTCGGAGGGCTTAAGTGGGACGCCACTCTCATAAATCAATTCTGCATATACGTCGCCTGCATTACTTAGCGCAGAAAATGCGCTATCAAAATCGGATGCGTATATGCGCGTTAGTGTCTTACCGCTTGTGATGGGATAACTGTTTACCGTCTTGTCGTCCGAATTATAAATTATAAATCGCTTATCGTCCGTTTCGTCAAAATGATATTTGAGTAGGCTACCGCTATAATAAGCGTTCTTCGACTTAGATACGCATTGTGGCTTGTGAATATGTCCAAGCGCGCAATAATCAGCATTGCTTGGCAGCGCTTCCTTAGTGAGCAAAATTGCGTTAGACGGTCTTTCGTCGCTAAGCAAGCACTCATCCATAAACAAATGAGATGCAAATACGTTAATTTCACCTTGCTTAAAGCACTCGGTACACATTGCCACGAGCTTTGCCACAAACTCAGCGTAATCATCCGCCTTAATATCTACAAGCTTATCCATTCTACTTCTTGACGGAAAGGGTAAAATTGCAAGATTGAGCTTTTCGCCTTTTTTTGAAGTAAAGCGCAAATATCCATTTCCGCCTTGCATACGAGAGTCGTTTATGCTCGAATTATCTATTCCCCCAACCAGATATATCCCCATAGCTTTAGC
>JAFVXL010000002.1 GCA_017501145.1 Clostridia bacterium
GAGTTGCGCGTTGCTACTGCAGAATCGTTTACAGGTGGTGGTATTGCATCGGCATTTGTGTCGATTCCGGGAGCAAGTGATATTTTTTCACTGAGTTTAGTGTGTTATTCTAATCAAGCGAAGATGCAAATGCTTGGAGTAAGCAATAAAACGCTTTTTGATTGTGGCGCAGTTAGTGAGCAAACGGTTAGCGAGATGCTCGACGGACTATATAAGCTTGGAGAAGCAGACGTCGTTGTTGCAACGTCAGGTAATGCAGGACCTACCGCCGAAAAAGCTGACGAAGTGGGCGTTTATTATATTGGTGTTATGTTTAACAGCAAAAAAATCATACGCAGATGTAAGCATAGCGGTAGCCGAAAGCAAGTTATTAGCAAAGGCGTTGATGATAGCTTGGCTCTTATAGCCGAAATTTTATGTTAAAATAATTTTTAGGAGTATATATAATGGAAAAGAAAGAAAAGAAGGATTTGTCCGACAAGGAAAAAGCGCTCGAAGCCGCTATTTCCCAGATCGAAAAGGCTTTTGGCAAGGGTTCTATTATGAAGTTTGGTGAAACGGCACTCGAGCCTATCGAGGTTATACCTACAGGTTGTCTTGCGATAGATATTGCTCTTGGTGTTGGCGGATTACCTCGCGGTAGAATTATTGAGATTTATGGACCTGAAAGCAGCGGTAAAACTACTTTGTCGCTTCACGTTATTGCAGAGGCGCAAAAGGCAGGTGGAACGGTAGCGTTTATTGACGCTGAACACGCACTCGATCCTTTGTATGCTAAAAATCTTGGCATCGACCTTTCTAAGCTGTATATTTCGCAGCCTGACAATGGCGAGCAAGCGCTTGAAATTACCGAGGAGCTTGTTCGTAGTGGCGCTTTGGACGTTATCGTTATCGACTCCGTGGCAGCTCTTACGCCTAAAGTAGAGATTGACGGTGAAATGGGTGACTCTCACGTAGGCGCGCAAGCAAGACTTATGTCACAAGCGCTTCGTAAGCTCGCGGGTGTATGTAACAAAACAAAGACGTGCATAATTTTCATCAATCAGTTGCGTGAAAAAGTTGGCGTTATGTTCGGTAGTCCCGAGGTTACTACGGGCGGTAAGGCGCTTAAGTTCTACGCAAGCGTTCGCTTAGACGTAAGAAAGGGCGAGGCAGTTAAAAACGGAACTGAAATTATCGGTAACCGCACCAAAGTTAAGGTTGTAAAAAACAAAATGGCTCCTCCGTTTAGAACGGCTGAATTCGAAATTATTTTTGGTAAGGGCATAAGCAGAGCCAGCACCGTTTTGGATCTTGCAGTTCAGTTTGGAATTATTGAAAAAAGCGGCGCGTGGTTTACCTACAAAGACGAACGTCTTGGCGATAGAGGTAGAGATAGCGTAAAGACTTTGCTAGAAACTGACACAGCTCTTTGCGACGAAATTGAGCAAAAAATCCGTCAAATTTCGTCATCAAAAAATGAATTTATTGACGAATTTGAAGTGGAGTCAGAAGCAGAAAATTAAAAAAATTGTAATCATATAATTAGATTACTTGACAATTCTTTTATATTGATATATGATTAGGATAGACGGAAATTTTTTCGTCTATCCTATGTATTTTTATTGCATATAGTATGCGAACTGCTTTTGCATTACAAGATATTTGGAATGAACATTCACAATTTAGGAGGTAAAAAATGCTGTTTAATATTTTTACGGGATTTTTCTGTGTATTAAACTCGCCGTGGGATGTGCTTTTACCTATTATAGTTGCTGTCGTGGGTGTTGCTGTTGGCGCAATCGCTATGCCGCTTATTTATAATATTGTTAAAAAACGTAAGTTAAACGATGCTAACGAACAAGCTAACGCGATAATTCAAGACGCGATTACTAAAAGTAAGAATTTGCACAAAGAAACAGTCCTTGCTTCTAAAGAAGAGATCTTGAAGTTAAAGACCGAATTTGATAAGGAAGTTAAGGATCGCCGCGCGGAAATTCAACGCAGCGAGCAACGTGTTTCTCAACGCGAGGATAATTTAAGCAAAAAAGAAGATCTTTTGGACAAAAAACTTGAAAGCGTAGAACAAACAAAAATTGGCTTGAAGAATAAAGAAGCTGAAATTGAGTCTATTAAGAACGAAATTGTTTCTTCTCGTGACGACCTTTTGAAAGAAATTCAAAGAGTTGCGGCTATGACGAAGGATGAAGCAAAAAGTCAATTAGTAGAGCTTTATAAGGACGAGGCTAAGAGAGAAGCCGTTCGTTACGTTAGAGAAATCGAAGCTAATGCAAAGGAAGAAGCTGATCGTAAGGCTAGAGATATCGTTACGTGTGCTATTCAGCGTTGCGCTGTAGATCATTCTTCGGAGGTAACCGTTTCGGTGGTTAGCTTGCCTAATGACGAGATGAAGGGTCGTATTATTGGTAGAGAGGGACGTAATATACGCGCGTTAGAGAACGCTACGGGTATTGATCTTATTATTGACGATACGCCGGATACCGTTGTTCTTTCCGGCTTTGATCCGATACGCCGTGAAGTTGCTCGAATTACGCTCGAAAAGCTTATTGCAGACGGTCGTATTCATCCCGGTCGAATCGAAGAAATTGTAGAAAAGACCAGACGTGAGCTTGATTCGCAGATAAAGGAAGTTGGTGACAACGCAACCTACGAGGCTGGTGTGTTTGGTATCCATCCCGATCTTATAAAAATTCTCGGTAGACTTAAGTTTAGAACAAGCTACGGTCAGAACGTATTAAAGCACTCGTTGGAAGTTTCGGCTTTAGCCGGTCAGCTTGCAGCTCAACTTGGCGCAGATGTTAACTTGTGCAAGCGCGCAGGACTTTTGCACGATATAGGTAAGGCTGTTGACCACGAGGTGGAAGGCACTCATATCAGTATAGGCGTAGACCTTGCCAAGAAGTACAAGGAAAACAGCGCTGTAGTGCATTGTATTGCTGCCCATCACGGCGACATTGAGCCTACAACGGTAGAAGCTATTATCGTTCAGGTTGCAGACGCAATAAGCGGAGCAAGACCGGGCGCAAGAAGAGAGTCGCTTGACAACTACGTGAAGAGACTTGAGAAACTTGAAGGAATAGCTAATTCGTTTAATGGCGTAGAAAAATCGTTTGCTATTCAGGCAGGACGTGAAGTTCGCATCATCGTCAAGCCCGAGGTTGTAGACGACGCTGCTACGGTGTTTATGGCAAAAGAAATTGCTAAACAAATCGAAAGCGAAATGGAATATCCGGGGCAAATCAAAGTAAACGTTATTCGTGAATTACGAAGCGTTGAATATGCAAAATAATTGTATCTAAAGACACACTGTGTTTCGTTATGCGGAACGCGGTGTGTTTTTTGTTTCTACTAAAAGAAAACAAATAATATTTATCGTTTGACAAGGCAGTAGCCTTTTGGTATAATCAGTAAGTAATTATTTGAGTTAGTAGGTAAAAATGAAAGAAGTAGTTTTATACACAGACGGAGCGTGTAGCGGCAATCCGGGCGCAGGTGGATATTGCGCCATTTTGTCGTATATGGGACATAACAAAACGGTAAGCGGTTTTGAAAAAGAAACTACTAACAATCGTATGGAGCTTATGGCGATTATTATGGGGCTAAAAGCGCTCAAAGAGCCGTGCAAAGTGCAGTTATATAGTGACTCAAGCTACTGTGTAAACGCTTACGTTCAAGGCTGGATATACGGCTGGCAAAAGAACGGATGGAAAACAGCGGACAAAAAAGACGTTAAGAACGTTGAGCTGTGGAAGGAATTGATTGCGCTTACGTCGTTACATAGCGTTGTTTTTAATAAAGTAAAGGGGCACGCGGACGACGAGATTAATAATCTTTGCGATAGTATCGCAAGAAAAGAAATTGAAATAAATACCAAGCAATAATTTTTGTGTTATCGGCATAAAATAATACCGATATGAAAAATACGAGAAATTTAATTTACAGGATATTACTTGCTTTGCTTTCTTTGGCAATGATAGTCGTATCCTGTATTTTTTTGCAGTCTTTTAATCGTGTTGCGAGAGTTCTTACAATACTATTATTTACCATTTTGTTCTTGATTTCTTGCTTTATAGAAAGTAAATATAAAGCGACAATACGAATTTCTACAGTCATTTTGATTTTTTGTTCTGTATTGATAATAGCGTACGTAGTATTTGAAAGAATTGGCTGGATAAGGTATTTTAGGGATTTTGACGTAATAAGAGAATTTATTTTGAGCACTAAGCAATGGGGGATTATTATATTTTTGCTTCTCACCGTTTTACAAGTAGTGCTTTTGCCAATTCCTGCTGCTGTTACTATTCTAATCGGAGTGGCAATATACGGACCGTTTTGGGCTTTTGTGCTGTCACTTGTCGGAACGTACATAGGCTCTGTCATTTGCTTTTGGCTTGGGAAAAGCTTTGGTAGCAAGTTAGTAACGTGGATGATAGGTAAGGAAAATTCAGAAAAGTATGCTAATATGCTCAACAAAAAAGGCAAGTGGATATTCGTGCTTATGCTACTTTTCCCGTTTTTTCCTGATGACACGCTTTGTCTTGTAGCGGGAACGACTAAAATGAGCTGGAAATTCTTTTTGCTTTCAGTTATATTGGCAAGACCTTTGACAATAGCATTTACGAGCTTTTTTGGCAGCGGTGAAATTATTCCGTTCTCAGGTTGGGGAATACCGGTATGGATAGGGATTTTTGTGCTGAGTATGGTTTTAGTTTTCGTTGCTAATAAGGTAAAAGGTAAGCTTATCGGTTACGTAAAAAAGAAAAAAGCAAATAGATGAAAATTTTTTACAAGCTAAAATTTTTGAGTTGAGATTAATTTAAACATAAAGTTGAGATTGGTTTTAACAAAAAAAAGAGAAAAGATAGCTAAAATTGGTTCTAAGCTTAAAAATTTACGATAAATTAACTAAAATAGTATTGACACGTGTGTAATTATATTATATAATATTTATATGAATTTGTACGAAACGTTATCAATTATAAACTTGATAGTTCTTTTTGGAATTATCGTTTTTCTCTGCTTTAGAAAAAATAAAAAAGCGGTTATTTATAACGTTGTCGTTTTGGCGTTATTTTTGCTTGTTAATTTTGTGCAAGCCAACTATGACGAAATTCGTGCGTATTTATTTAATTTGCTAGGCGAAACGCATTTTGAAATATTTCGTGATATTTTAAGCATTACGATGTTCTTTGGTTCGTCAGTTGCTATTGGTGTGCAAATTATTGCGCGTATTGTTTGTTTTGTCATATTTATTTTTCTTGCTGCTAATGCGGCTAAATTATTATCGTGCAAATTTATTAAGAAGGCTTTTTCTAACACTGTATCGTCCAAAAACGAGAAAGTCCAAAGTGTAAACGTTTATATTTCAAATAAAGTATTTTTGTTATATAGAAGACTTCTAAATTAAATTCATATCGAAATTCGCTAAAAGGCAACGTTTGACGTGATGTTGCTAAGTTTCGTTTATGAATTTTATAGTGATGAGAAATTTTTAACGCCTTTTTTTGGCATGCTCGCGCGCTTGGGGAAGTGCTGTGAGCAAATATAATTATGTAATAAAGTTATTAATTGTTTGTAGCGCTAGGGAAAACGCTATCAAATTAATTATAAAATTTACTACACTGAGGTGCATACAAATGAAAAACAACAAGAAAGGTTTTACTTTAGTTGAGCTTGTTATCGTAATTGCAGTTATTGCAATTTTGTCGGCTGTGCTTATTCCGACGTTTTCTAACGTTATTAACGACGCGAAAATTAGCGCTGCTGAGCAAGAAGCGGCTAACTTGCGTACGCAGATTTTGGTGGAAAACATGGACACTTTCGACGCTTTTTGCGAGGAGAACGCATCTAAGTGTGATTCACTTGTAGAAAATAATGTGCTCACGATTGGAAATTACTCTATTGAGCTTAAGAAGGCGGTAGATGGAAACAATGATAATTTTGTTATCGCTAAAGACGGTGACGTGTGGACTATTGCTTACGTTACAGAGTCAGGATACGTCGTTGAGATTACGAGCGATAGTATAAGCATTGAAAGCGGTAACACCATGCCTACTTATACTGCAAGTTAATTTATCAAAATTGTATAAAAAATCGCTGCTCGAGTTTTGGGTGGCGATTTTTTATATAAACTATTGGCGCAATTTATCTATTATTAGCCCTTGACATGGGTGTGCTAATTTGGTATAATACTTTACAGATTTTTACATTTGCTGATAAGAAATCTAAGCTTAAAATTTAGCTTGAATGTGTAAAATAATATAGAGAAAGGAAACTATGCAAGAATCATTATACACAACTAAATCAGACTTTGAAATTATTGAACCGAAAATTTATAAAATGATTGCTACTCGTGGTGTAGTGATTTTTCCCGGCCAAACAATAAATTTTGATATAGCAAGGGAAAAGTCACTTTCTGCTTTGCAAAAGGCGGCGGAAGAAAAAGAGGACGTTTTTATTGTTGCGCAAAAAAGAGCAAGTATAGCAAATCCGGCGCCCAAAGATATATATAGAGTGGGTACGGTTTGCAAGATTAAGCAGGTTCTTAAGCTTCCTAACAATACTGTGCGCGTGCTTGTTACCGGTTTAACGCGTATGCAAATAGAAAATTATGTGCAAATTGCACCGTTTTTTGAGGTACAACTCAATTCTTACGGGGATCCGATGGAAGATTCGTTGCTTTTGGAGGCGGCTAAGCGAAACACACAAGAAAATTTTGAGCTGTACAAAAAGCTTGATCACAAGATTCCTACCGAAGTTTCGGCGTCGCTGACTGTTTTTGAAAGTGAAAAGTTCATCAATGCGATTGCTACCTTTGTATATAACACTGATACGCTAAAGCAGGGGCTTTTGCAAGAAAAAACTACAGCTGCGCAGCTTATAAATATTTCTAAATTTTTCAAAAAAGAAGCTGAAATTATGGCGGTAGAGAAAAAAATTGCCGCTGACGTACGAGAAAGCGTTGCTAAGGGACAGCGTGAATTTTATCTTCGCGAGCAAATTAAGGCAATCAAAAAAGAGCTTGGCGACGAAGAAGAGGAATCGTATCTCAAAAAAGCCAAGGAAAAAAAATTGCCCGCCTTTGTTATGGACAAGGTTAAGGGCGAGGTTGCGCGCTTAGAGAAAATGGCGGCTACTTCTCCTGATGCTGCGGTTTTGCGTACGTATATAGAGTGGCTTTTGGACGTTCCTTGGGCAGAAGCTACATCCGAGAATATAGATTTGGTTAAAGCTAGACAAATTCTTGACGAGGACCATTATGGACTCGAAAAGGTTAAGGATAGAATAATAGAGTTCTTGGCTGTGCATAAGCTTACTAATAATCTCAAAGGGCCGATTTTGTGCTTTGTGGGACCTCCGGGCGTGGGTAAAACATCTATTGTTGCGTCTATTGCTAGAGCTGCAGGCAAAAAGTTTGTTTCCGTTTCGCTTGGCGGAGTTAAGGACGAGTCTGAAATTAGAGGACACCGTAGAACCTATATCGGAGCTTTGCCGGGAAGAATAATTTCGTCTATGAAGAACGCAGGGGTGGTTAATCCCGTATTCCTTTTTGACGAAGTGGATAAGATGTCTAGCGACTTTAGGGGCGATCCTGCGTCTGCTATGCTTGAGGTGCTCGATCCTAATCAAAACAACCACTTTAGCGACCACTATTTAGAGTTGCCGTATGACTTAAGTAAGGTAATGTTTGTTATGACGGCAAACACTATGGACAGCATTCCGTTACCGCTATTAGACCGTATGGAAATCATTGAGCTTTCGGGCTATTCTTATGCAGAAAAACTGCAAATCGCTAAAAAATATCTTATTAAGAAACAGCTTGAGGCTAATGGCTTGGCTAGCTCTAACGTTAATATTACCGACGACGCGATAATTTCTATTATAACGGGCTATACTCGCGAAAGCGGAGTTAGATCGTTAGAGCGTGAAATCGGCTCTATCGTTCGCAAATTAGCCGTTAAAGCGGTAAACGACGGCGTTACTTCGGTTGACGTTACTATAGAGCCGTCTAATGTAGAAAGCTATCTTGGTCCCATCAAGTACAAGAATTCGGACAAGGCTAAGCAGGGCGAAGTAGGTAGCGCTACAGGACTCGCTTGGACAAGCGTTGGCGGAGCTGTGCTTTCTATCGAAGTGGCCATAATTAGCGGCGGCAAAGGAGAGCTTTTGCTAACAGGTAGTCTTGGCGACGTAATGAAGGAATCGTGTATGACGGCTCTTTCTATGCTCAAATCTAAAGCAGAAAAGTACGGAATAGGAATAGAAAAGTTTACAAAAAACGATTTCCATATACATTTTCCCGAAGGCGCAACGCCCAAGGACGGACCTAGCGCGGGTATTACTATATCCACAGCCTTATTGTCTGCTCTTACCGGCAAAAAAGTAAGAGGTGACGTAGCTATGACGGGCGAGGTTACTTTGCGCGGTAAGGTTTTGCCTATTGGCGGGCTTAAGGAAAAGTCGCTTGCGGCGCTTAGATACGGCGTGAAAACGCTTATTATTCCCTCAGAAAACGCAACTGACTTAAAAGATATTCCAAAAGAGGTAAAGGATGCAATAGAGATTATTTCGGTAGATAATATTGACCAGGTATTTGATATTGCTTTAGAAAAATAATGGTTATAAAAAAAGCTGAATTTATAAAAAGCTATTCCTTCGGTTATAGCGGTGGCGACAAGAGAGAAATTTGCGTCGTTGGGCGTTCTAACGTAGGTAAATCTTCGTTTATTAACGCACTTTGCAACAATAAAAAGCTTGCAAAGGCTTCTTCTACGCCGGGCAGAACTCGTCTTATAAACGTGTTTTCTATAAATGACGGCGAGTTTAATCTTGTTGACTTGCCCGGTTACGGATATGCTCAAGCAAGCAAGTCGGACAAAGAGTCTTGGGATGAGCTTATGGGGCATTATTTCGAAAATGCTAATACGCTTGTTCAAGTTATAGTTCTTACCGATATACGAAACACCTCGCAAAAAGACAAGGAAATGCTTAACTATTTGTACTACTATCAAATTCCTTTTACTGTCGTTGCAACAAAGTGCGACAAAATAACAAAATCGGCTTTGTATGGTGAAATCGGCAAGGTTTCTTCGCATCTTATGCTGGGTAGAGATAATATAATTCCGTTTTCGGCGGTGACAAGGTTTGGACTAGATAAGGTTTTGGACCGATTTGACCAAATTTTACATAATGACCAAGAGCAATAGATTATAGCAGTAACAAATAAAATCCTCCCTTAATATACTGACAACATAGGGAGGATTTTTATATGGCACAAAAAGCTGGATCGATTCGTGGGAACGCTCTTTGCGGTCTTAACGAACGTATATGTATAAACGTCCGTAAAATTTTTGACGGATGTATAACAAGATATTCTGATAGAACCTTTACTTTGACCTTTGATGACGAGCTCGACGGCGTTGAGCCTTTCAGTTACGTTGAAACGAGAAGCTCCGGCCCGTCTGTTGTGGAAAATTTGGTTGTAACGTCCATTGAAGAAAATAGAAACCGTATTCAAATGGACGTGATTACGCCTGTTACTGTAACGTATACAGATGCAAATGGCACTCCGTTTACTGCGACAACGACGGTTACAATTCCAAGGGATATTATTCTTAATTTACCTGAGAATTCGCTTAGCTCGTACGTTATTGAAGTAACGACAAATCTTGCAAGCACGATAGGAGCTTTTGACGGAGAAACCTTAACGATAACTGCTTGCGTGGTACAAATAATTAGAGTGCTTATTAACGTAGATATCCTTATTCCGTCTTACGGATATTGTGAATATCCTAGCTGTGAGGAGTATTCGGACGAAATTTGTAGAGAGTTGTTTAATTTGCCCATTTTTCCGACGACCACTTGATTTTTAATTGATTTATTTGGCATAAATATGATACAATATTTTGGCAGGGAAGTCTTATATAGCCTTGCAAATTAACTTTTAGCGGTACTTTATGAAGATATATTCTTTAAGCGACTTTCATCTTTCTATAAACTGTCCCAAGCCTATGAACATTTTTGGGCCCGTTTGGGATAATCAGCTTGACGAAATCAAGGCTCATTGTGACGAGCTTAATGAAGATGACGTTTTGCTTATTGCGGGTGATATAAGCTGGGCTATGACGCTCGAAGCCGCAAAACCCGACCTTGAGTTTATTGGCTCGCTTAAGGGACAAAAAATTATAATACGTGGTAATCACGATTATTGGTGGAAATCTATTTCTTCGGTAAGAAAGTCGTTAGGCGACAATACGTACGCCTTGCAAAACGACTGCATTAAGATAGGTAACGTTGTTTTTGCGGGAAGTCGCGGCTGGACTACGCCCGAAAGAGGAGCAATTTTGCCCAAAGATGAACAAAAGATTTACGATAGGGAAATTTTAAGATTTAGGATGGGGCTCGATGAGGCAAAAAAGCAAAGGTGCGATGGCGACAGCCTTGTGGTAATGTGTCACTATCCGCCGTTTAATAGCACCTTTGATAAGACGCCTTTTACAAATTTGTTTGAAGAATATAACGTAAATGCGGTTGTGTACGGGCATTTGCACGGACCTAACGTAAAGATTTGCAAAAAGATAAATATAGGGCAGGTATCATACTATCTTACTTCTTGCGACCTTTTGCGCAATAAGCCTGTCATTATAGAATTATAATTATTAAGTAAATAATAAAAATCATCATAAAAATAGCCGTGTCTTAGGATGCGGCTATTTCTTGCTAAAAAACCCCAAAAAAATTTTCAAAAAAGTGTTGACACATATGGAAATATATGGTAAGATATAGTTAGTGGTAGAAAATTGAATAAAAGGTGGGTAGGCTATGAAAAGGTTAAGGCGCAATATA
>JAFVXL010000053.1 GCA_017501145.1 Clostridia bacterium
ACCGTTTCGGTTGATACGTATGGACCTATCAGCGACAACGCGGGTGGTATTGCAGAAATGAGCGGTCTTGATCCCGCAGTTCGTACTATTACCGATAAGCTTGACAGCGTAGGAAACACTACTGCTGCTATCGGTAAGGGCTTTGCTATCGGCTCGGCTGCTCTTGCTACCATGAGCATGATGTCCAGCTATTTGTATTCGTTTATGTCAGACCTTGCGCTTGACATTATGTCGAGAGACGTTTTGGTTGGCGCGATTGTTGGCGCAGCGTTGCCGTTTTTGTTCAGCGGTATGCTTATCAACGCAGTTGCAAAGGCTGCAAGAAATATGGTTGTAGAAGTTCGCCGTCAGTTTAACGAGTATCCCGGAATTTTGGACGGAACTCAAAGACCTGACTACAAGACCTGTATCGAAATTTCGTCGCGTGGCGCGCTTAAGCAAATGATTGCTCCTGCTATCGTTGCTGTTGCCTTCCCGGTATTGTGCGGATTCTTGTTTGGTGCATACTTTGTAGGCGGTATTTTGATTGGCGCAACCCTTTCGGCTATTATGCTCGCTATCTTTACGGGTAACTCGGGCGGCGCTTGGGACAACGCTAAGAAGTATATCGAATCGGGTGAGGTAGAAGGCGAGAAGAAGGGCTCTGCTGCTCACGACGCCGCTATCGTAGGCGATACAGTAGGCGATCCGCTTAAGGATACCGTTGGACCGTCGCTCGATATTCTTATCAAGATTATGAGTACCGTTTCGCTTGTTTGCGTAGTTGTATTCCATGAATTCAACTTGTTGAGCTTGTTTGGAATTTAATTACAGTTAACTAAGATGTTATAAAGGGACAGAGTTAAATAACTTTGTCCCTTTTTTTGCGTTTTTTGAAGGGGAAATTATGAAAGTATAAAATTCTTTCGCCAAAAAAATCTATTAAAACGCTTGATTTTATTTTTGCAGTATGATATATTGTTACAAGCCGTGCTATGTGGGGAGCTAGCGGTGCCCTGTACTTACAATCCGCTACAGTAAGACAGAATACCTATTGAGGCCTTGCGCATGGGAGGCAGTTATCATTAAGTGACGTTGATCTCAGGGTCTTGTGCAACGTTATCCCATGAACCGTGTCAGGGCTTGACCGCAGCAGCACTAAGTGGATTTTAGCGTGTGCCACGAGGTAGCTTTGGGGGAGTTGGCTGGTGGGAGAACGCTCCGGTGTGCATTGTCGAGATAGGTTGCACGGTGTTTATTTGATTGATATAAGACGGTACGTCATGGCGATGTACTGTCTTAGTTTTTTACTATTTTGGCTAAATCTAAGTAAAATAATTGACTTATACGTTCAATCGGTTGTATAATAAGTCATTAAGAGGTGTAATGCAATGTACGAAAAAGTTAACCCTAACCTTGATTTTGTTGCAAGAGAAAAAGAAGTAATCGACTTTTGGAATAAGAACGACGTTTTTGCCGCTTCGATGAAGCAAACTGAGGGTGGCGAAGAATTTTCCTTTTACGATGGACCGCCGACTGCTAACGGCAAGCCGCATATCGGTCATATTTTGACGCGTGTAATGAAGGATATCGTTCCTCGCTATAAGACCATGAAGGGCTATCACGTTTTGCGTAAGGCAGGATGGGATACGCACGGTCTTCCCGTTGAGCTTGAGGTAGAAAAGAAGCTCGGCATGGACGGAAAGCAGGATATAGAAAAATACGGCATTGAGCCGTTTATCGCTCAGTGTAAAGAAAGCGTTTGGAAATATAAGACCGAATGGGAAAGAATGAGTGAGCGCGTTGGATACTGGGTAGATATGGAGCATCCGTATATTACCTACAACGACAACTATATCGAGTCCGTTTGGTGGTCGCTCAAAGAAATTGCCAAAAAAGGTCTTATATACAAGGGACACAAAATTGTACCGTACTGCCCGCGTTGCGGAACGGCTCTTTCGTCGCACGAGGTTGCGCAAGGATATAAGGACGTAGAAGAAACGACAGCAATCGCTAAGTTTAAGGTTGTAGGGCAGGAGAATACCTTTATTCTTGCTTGGACAACTACTCCTTGGACTCTTCCGTCTAACGTTGCGCTTTGTATGCACCCCGATTATGAATATAGCAAAATTAAGGTAGGCGAAGAAATTTATATTTTGGCCAAAGAGCTTATACCTACCTTGTTCGAAGAATATGCTACTATCGAAACAAAGAAAGGTAAGGAGTACGAATATCTTGCTTACGAGCCGCTTTTTGATTTCTATAATGGCAAGGAAAAAAGACATTACGTAGTCAACGATACTTACGTTACGCTTACCGACGGTACGGGCGTAGTTCATATTGCGCCTGCGTTTGGTGAGGACGACGCTAAGGTGGGCAGAAGATACAAGCTTCCGTTTGTTCAGCTTATTGACGATAGAGGTAATTTTGTTGATGAGGCCGGTAAGTATGCAGGCGTGTTCTGCAAGGATGCGGACAAAGATATTATCATTGAGCTTAGAGAAAGAGGACTGTTATTAAAGACTCTCAAGGTAACTCATAGCTATCCGTTCTGCTGGAGATGTGATACTCCGCTTTTGTATTATGCTCGTTCGACCTGGTTTATTAAGACTACTGAGATTAAGGAGAATTTGCTCAAGAACAACGCGTCGGTTAACTGGATGCCCGATTCTATCGGCAAGGGACGTATGGGCAACTTCTTAGAAAACGTTGTTGACTGGGGACTTTCCCGTGATCGCTACTGGGGTACTCCGCTTCCTATTTGGGTATGTGAGGACTGTGGCGAAATTAAGGTTATTGGCTCTAAGGAAGAGCTTAAAAAAGAAGGCGCAATTGTGGGCGATATCGAGCTTCATAAGCCGTACGTAGACAGCATAGAGCTTAAGTGCAGCTGCGGCGGCAAGATGACTCGTACCCCTGAGGTTATAGACTGCTGGTACGACTCCGGCTCTATGCCTTTTGCACAGTATCACTATCCGTTTGAAAACAAAGAGGTGTTTGAAAAAACCTTCCCGGCTGACTTTATTTCGGAGGCTGTTGACCAAACAAGAGGTTGGTTCTATACCTTGCTTGCTATTTCGACGCTTTTGTTTGACAAGGCACCGTTCAAAAACTGCATAGTTTTGGGACACGTAAACGACAAAAACGGCGTTAAGATGAGTAAGCACAAGGGTAACGTAGTTGATCCCTGGTCGGTGCTTGATAAGCAGGGCGCGGATGCTGTAAGATGGTATTTCTACACGACTTCGCAGCCGTGGCTTCCGTCAAGATTTAGCGCAGAGGCTGTTAGCGAGGCTCAGCGTAAGTATCTCGGAACGCTTTGGAACACTTATTCGTTCTACATTTTGTACGCTGAGATTGATAAATTCGATCCCACCAAGTACGACTTTGATAAAGTTAAATTCTCACTTATGGACAAATGGATTTTGTCCGAGCTTAATAAGCTTGTTAAAGAAACAGACAAGCTGCTTAACGAGTATAAGATAACCGAAAGCGCGAGAATGCTCTCTGAATTTACGGACGTGCTTAGCAACTGGTATATCCGTCGTTGCCGCGATAGATTCTGGGGCAGCGATATGAACGACGATAAGATTGCGGCTTATATGACACTCAATAAGGTGCTTACTACGCTCGTTGGTCTTACCGCTCCGTACACTCCGTTTATTGCGGAAAGCATTTATCAGAACGTTGTTCGTAGCGTTGATAAGACCGCTCCCGTATCTATCCATCTTACTCCGTTCCCTGTATGTGACGATAGATTTATCGACGAAAAGCTTAGTGCGGAGATGAAGATTGCTATGGACGCGGCTGCGCTTGGTAGAGCTGCAAGAAACGCCGCAAACGTTAAGAACCGTCAACCGCTTTCGAGAGTGTTGCTTTGCGGTACTAACGTAATAAGCAGCGGCTTGCTTGAGGTAATTAGAGAAGAGCTTAACGTAAAAAATATAGAGTTTATTTCGGATGCGGGCGAGTACGTAACGTATGAGGTTAAGCCGCAGCTTAAAACTCTTGGACCTAAGTACGGCAAGCTTATTAACGATATCCGCGCTTATCTAGGAGCTAACGCAGAAACGGTTGTTAAGACTGTCAAGGCAGAGGGCAAAATAGACGTTACGCTTAACGGCGCTGAGGTTAGCTTGACCGAAAGCGATTTGCTTATAGGTATTATCAACCGCGAGGGCTTTGCGTCCGAGTCGGACAAGGGACTTACCGCTATTCTTGATACCGAGCTTACCCCCGAGCTTATAACCGAAGGTCTTGCGCGCGAGCTTATTAGCAAGATTCAAACTATGCGCAAAGACAGCGGATTTGAAGTAACTGACAGAATCGTTGTTTATTATCACACCGAGTCGCCCGAAATCAAGGCGGTATTCGATGCAAATATGATAGCAAAGGAAGTTCTTGCCGACAAAGTGGTAAGCGAAAACCGAGGCAAGGAGTGGAGCATTAACGGTCTTTCTGTTAAGCTTGACGTGCAAAGAGTATGATAGCGTCAGGATGGAAGGATTATGAGGTTATCGCTACTTCGCGCGGCGAAAAGCTCGAACGCTGGGGTGATGTTTACCTTCTTAGACCCGATCCGCAGGTTATATGGAAGGGCGAGGATCTTAGAAGGTTTAAGGGGCTTAACGCACATTATCACCGTAGCGAATCTGGCGGCGGAAGATGGGAGTTCTTGAAGAAAACTCCGTCCGAGTGGCAAATTTCGTATAAGGATCTCAAGTTCTTGATTAAGCCTATGGGATTTAAGCACGTGGGATTGTTTCCTGAGCAGTCGGCAAACTGGGACAAAATGCGCGAAATCTTGGACGGAAAAGACGCTAACGTTCTTAACCTTTTTGGTTATACGGGCGGCGCTACCGTGGCGTGCGCTAAGTCGGGCGCTAAGGTTACGCACGTAGATGCGGCAAAGGCTATGGTGGATAGATGTAAGCAAAACGCCGAGCTTAGCGGAGTTAGCGGAGATAGAATTAGGTATATAGTAGATGACTGTATGAAGTTTGTTGCGCGAGAGATTAAGCGCGGCAAAAAGTACGACGCAGTTATTATGGACCCGCCCTCTTACGGTAGAGGCCCTAACGGCGAAATGTGGAAGATAGAGGACGGATTGTACGACCTTATAAAGCTCACGACGGCCGTTTTGTCAGATAACCCGCTGTGCTACTTAATTAACAGCTATACGACGGGACTTCAGCCGTCCGTGCTCGACAATATGCTTTCGCTGCTGCTGCCAAAGGGTAAGCACGAGGGCTACGAGCTGTGTTTGCCTACTAAGGAAGGAATTGTTCTGCCTGCCGGAGCAAGTGGATTTTGGAGGACTTAATGGAAGATTTGATCGTTTTACACGAGGACAACCACGTAATAGTAGTGGTCAAGCCACAAAATATGCCAACGCAAGCGGATAGCAGCGGTGACCTTGACCTGTTGAGTGCCGTTAAGGAATATATCAAGGTTAAGTACGAAAAGCCCGGTGAGGCGTACGTGGGCTTGGTGCATCGACTGGATAGACCTACGGGTGGAATTATGGTTTTTGCTAAGACCTCCAAGGCGGCGGCTCGTCTTTGTGAGCAAATCACTACGGGTGAGTTCGAGAAAAAATATCTTGCGGTTACCGTGGGACGTCCGAGAGATAAGCGCGGTAGGCTGCAAAACTATCTTGTTAAGGACGAAGCAAACAATATGGTGAAGATTGCTCCTGCGCTAATAGAAGGAGCGAAAAAAGCTGTTCTCGACTATAATGTGCTCGAAACGAACGACCTTCTTTCGCTTATTGACATCAAGCTTATTACGGGTAGATCCCATCAAGCAAGAGTTCAAATGAAAGGACAAGGATGTCCGATTTTTGGTGACGCAAGATATGGCGGAGATACGCTTGCAAAGGGACACAAGCTTGCTCTTTGGGCGTACAGCCTTAGATTTGTTCATCCTGTTACTAAGCAAATCATGGTATTCAAGGCTTTTCCGCCCGAAATTGCACCGTGGAAGTTCTTCGCCGTAGAAAAGCATATTAACGTAGTTAAACCAGAATAAGGAGTAATAAAAATGAACATTTATTTTAATATCGAAAAGCTTATTACTTACGCAAAAATTCATTTGCTTTTGGACGAAGCGAACGAGGTTTACGTTCGTAACGCAATTATGCAAAAGTTAAATGTTAACGACTATGAAATTTACGAAGTGGATGAAGAAGAAATTGAAGGGTATGCAAATCCGTACGTAATCTTAGATAATCTGTTTGCTTACGCGCTCGAAAAAGGTGTTGTTGCCGCTGAGCAAAGACGGCTTTTTGATGCGGAGATTATGGATATTGTTTCGCTTAGACCGGGCGAAATGGCGGATACCTTCAATTCGCTTAGCAAAAATCACGGCAAGGCGATAGAGTGGGCGTATGATTATGCTATCAAAAATGGCTCTGCCAGAAACGATTATTTAAGATGGGAAAACAAAGGCGATAAAAATATTGAAGTAATGTTCGCCGACTGCTGTGGCTGCAAAAATTCGTATCCCGGGTGCGGTATGTGCGCTAAGGGCGAAGGCTTTGGACTTCATAGAGCCGAACGCTTTATTCCGCTTGACCTGCTTGACGGCTGGTATTATAAGGCGGCTAAGCGTCCGTTCTTTGCAGGTATGGGCAATATCGTGTCGCGTGATCACGAGCAGATGATTGTTGACGAGCAAACGCTTAATACTATGTTTGACTTTGTAGAAGGCACGCCCGGCTGGTTTATTTGTACAGCGGAGGATGAATATAAGCACTCGAACTTTGTTTGCGGTCACAAGCTTTTGCCTATACACAAGGCGGCAGACAAGCGCAAGTTTAAGAGCAAGGAATATCAATATATCAACGTAATGGAAACGAATTGGTATTTGCCTACGCTCAAGCTTAGCTGTACCAACCGCGAAAAGCTTATAGAATTCACACTTAAGCTCGTAAATGAATACAAAAAGGACGGAGCGAAAATTTTCGTTAGTCTTAGAAAGGTTGAGAGCAAGTTTGTCGTTGAGCTTTCGCTTATGAAGGGAGAGCCGAAAAAGGAAAATAGCGCTCTTGCTAAGCTTGACCTAAATGCTATGACAGGTTTGTTTAGAATTAGTCTTGAAACTCAGGCTCAGCTTAAAGCTATAGAAAAATATCTTACAAAAGAGCTTAGATTTACGCCGAGCTGCCTTGTTGGCGGTATGGAAAACCACGCTAAGATGATAGACAGATTGCTCAAAGAAGCAAACAACGTTCAGCTTGGTGCGGTAGAGGCGGCTCTTGATGTAAAAGAAGAGTGTAAAAAGACGCTTGTGGCGTTCCTTACGGACGTAAGAGCGTATGACGATAAAGAAATGGAAGAATTTTTGGCTAAGCAAGATATAGCGTTGGTCAAATAAATAATATAGGAAGGAGGCGCCAATATGGGGAAAATGGTAGACAAAACTAATAAGCTAGGCAATCTTGCGCTTATATTTTCGTTCGCTATCCCTGCGCTCGGTCTTATTCTTGGAATTGTTGCAATTGTTGTGGGCGCAAAGGAAGATACGGTGCTTAGAAACGACGGTATTAAAGCTGTAATTTTTAGCGTTTTAACTTCGGTAATATATGTTGTGCTCGTGCTTACAATACTTATGCTTGTGGGTATATTGCCGTTTATAATTCCGACCTTGGGGGCTTAGATAATGATTTGCAAAAGCTGTGGAAAAATAATACCGGACGACTCTAAATTTTGCACTAATTGCGGTAAGGAGATAGAAGCGCGCGAGGAGAATCAAGAAGAATTTTGTTACTGCACTAATTGCGGCAATAAGATAAGAAAAGACGATTTTATGTGTAATAAGTGTTGCTTTCTTACAGGGGTAAAAAGCGATAAATCTTCGTCGTTATCAATAAGCCACACGCCTAAGATTTTGCTTATTTTAAGCATTATAGCATCAGTCGTTGGTTTAAGGCTTATTGGCGCAATATTAGGAATTGTAGGATTGTTGTTGGCAATCAAGGCAAAAAACAAGAAAGATGTGCGCTTGGGTGTAGTAGCAACAGTTTTATGCTTTGTGTTGTGTCTAATCAAAGTGTTTTAACTCGAAATAGGGTTGGTTCTCTAATTATCAAAATAATGACAAAAATCTCGCTGTGTTGACTTAAATGCAAGCAGCGGGATTTTTTTTGTGCAAAAAACCCCGCATTGAGTTGCGGGGTGAAGTATTTTTGGTCGTTTGCGCGCAATGATGCGCATCGGGAGCTTTTTGATTTAGTAGTCGTAGCGCTTCAAAATTCTACTGCATTCTACGAGCAGCTCCTCCTTGAGCGCTTGTGGCTTGAGAATTTTAATGCTGCTGCCAAATGATAAAAGCTTGTTTATCAGTAAGCTTCCTCCGAAGACGGAGGCTTTGGCTATATACGAAGTGCCGCGCTCGGATATGGCGTCAGGCCCAAGCCATTCTTCTACTTCGGACAATGCAGTGGAGAAGAATTCGAACTCAATGTCCACTAAGTCCGTATCGTCAAATGTTCCGTTAAGCTTTTCGTAAACGTCACTTTCTTTGCGCAAAAAGGTGTTTTCGCTAATAGTGAGACGCTGTATGCGCGCAAGTCGAAAAAGTCTAAAGTCGTTTCGCAAGTGACAATAGCCATATACGTACCAAATACCTTCTTTTAAGACTAGGCAGTATGGGTCAAAATCGCGTACGCTGCAAAAATCCTTATTGTCCGTGTAGATCATATTTATTGTAAGGTCAGAGTCGATTGCCTTGTTTATCGCTTCAATTTTGCCACGATAGTTTTGTGGGTTGGTCCATGTGCCTACGTCTATTATTAGAGTATCGGTTTTAAGCAAATATTTTTCGTTTTCTTTAACTGCGCCTATATGCTTAAGCTTTTCGATAATATCATAGTTTTGGTCAGAAAAAGACTTTGCGGTTGCGTTGAGGCAGGTAAGTAGCCTGTGAAGCTCGTCGTTTGTAAAAAAAGAACGCTCTAGCTTAAAGTCGTCCGAAATCATATAGCCTCCGTTTGCGCCGCGAACAGCTATGATGGGTACTCCGCCTTCGCAAAGCGAGTCTATGTGTCTTGCGACTGTTCGAGTGCTTACCTCAAACTTTTCGGCTAAATATTCGCGCTTTACCTTGCGGTTGTTGAGTATTGTGAGTAAAATTCCAAACATTACGCCGCTTTTCATAATCGTACTCCTAAAATTATTTTTATAAATATTATCAAATATGACATAATGCTGTCAAGAATATTGGTGTATAATCAAGAAAAAACTTTGGAGGAAAAGATTATGTACTTATGTGTTTCTTGTACGGGAAATTTGAGAGCGGGTGATGTTATTATTTTGGAAAAGGATGAGTTTTTTGGTGAGGTTGCAGCCAAGAAAATTGGTGGAGGAGTGATTGGATTTATTACGGAGCGTCAGCCGGAGGGATGTGTTTCGCGCGACTTTGTAGAAAATCGTATAGGCGACCGCAGAGTTATTGGACACGCTGTGATACTTAACGGTAACGTGGCGTTGTTTGCTACCGAAAGCCCCGTGCTTTGCGACAGTGCGACGAATTTTACGCGTTCAAGACGTAGCGCATAATAAATCGCAAAAAAATTATAAATTTTTAGTAAAATTTCACAGTAAAAGAATTGTTATTTTTTGTTCTTTGTGGTAAAATGTTATGGTATACGTATTATTCTACGGAGAAATTAAAATGACTAAATTGAAAAAAATCTATTATCCGATTATTGCAGTTGTTTTTGCGATTGCTCTTGCTCTTGGCTTCGTATCCTCGTATACGAGCATTGCAAGCGGATCGGACAAGACTTTCGTTGATAACGTTAGAGCTCATGCTGAAGTTATGGAAAGAGTTCATAATTCGTACGAAGAGTTAAATCAAGAAAACGTACGCAATTATATCAAGAATACGCTTGTTGAAGGCGGAATTTATAACGGCGGCGGCAGCAAGAATAACGATTACGAAACGGCTACGACTAAAATAGGCGAAAACGAATATATTCCAAGCTACGTTATGCAAAAAGTAGAGCTTAGCGAAGAAACATTTTCGCATCTTGGCGGAGAAGACGATATTTACTATTTGGCAAAAGAGCTTGTTAATATCGTCGTTGCAATTCCGGGCAAGAGCGAGGAAGCTATTTTGTTTACCGCTAACTACGATTCTGCAGCAAAAAGCCAAAGCGGCACCGAAGGAATTCAAGCGGCTGCTATGCTTCAAACGGTTCTTGAGCTTGCTGAAGGCTACGAAAACGGTCAAGTTCCTGACAAGACTCTCTTGTTCGTATTCACTGACGCTGAGCACGAAGGTGCATTGGGCGCGTATGCGTTCCGCTATCAGTTCAAGGGCTTTGACGGAATAGTTGATAAAGTTGCTCTTGCTGTAAACTTTGGCGCGAACGGAACGGGTACTCTTGCAGTTGAGTCTGATAAGATTGCCGTTTCTAAGGTTAGAGCGAACGCAGGCGGTCTTTATGGCGCTATTAACAAGGAATACGAGGGTGTGTCCGATTACGACGTGATGGGAGGCGCAAAAATTAACGTATTCTTTACTGGCAACAAATCGTGGATTAATACTTCTCGCGATACTATCGAGAACGTTTCTAGCGCAAAAATCAAGACTATCGGCGGTGTGATGAACGCACTTGTTAAGGCTTATGGCTTTAGCGGAGATGGACAAATAGGCGAGAACAACACAGCTGGAGCATTCTCCTATATGGGACTTGGCTTCTCGTATTCCTCGGTTGTATCGTATGTGCTTGGCGGTGTGATTATAGCGCTTATAGCTGCTGCTATTTATATTATGTTTGCTAAGGGCAAAAAGCTTGGCGTTATACTTAAAGGCGCGCTTAACCAAATCATTACGCTTGCGGTAGCAACTGCAATTATGTTTGTATGCTACTTCGTTCTTGTGTTGTTGCTTGCAGGCTTTGGCGCTGTTCCCATTAACGCGCTCATAGCAGTAACTTATATGAACGCGGGATTGTTTGTTGCGTGCATGTTGCTTGCTCTTGCTGCGTACATTGGTTCGTACCTTATTGTTCGTAAATTTTATGGAGTTAAGGCGACTGATGCGGCTCGTGGCGGCGCGTTGATTATAATGCTCCTCGGCGCAGTAATGTCGTTTGCAATGCCTAACGCTGCTATGCCGTTTGCTATTGCAGCAATTTTGGAAGGCGCGGCGCTTATTGTGACTTCGTTGCTTGGCGGTAAGTTCAAGGATAAGTTTAGCGCAGATATAGAAAGATTGTTTATTTATACATTGCCGCTTATTGTTCTTACGCCGGCGATGCTTCCTATTATTTTAAACGCAAGCTATGCGTTTAAAGCAGTTTATCTTCCCATCATTATGGCTGTAGTAATGCTTGCTTATAGCGTGATTGCTCCGTATTTCACTATGCTTAAGCCTGCGCTCACTAAGCTCTTTGCTATGCTTCCTAAGCATACTATTCGCGTAGAAAAGGTTGTTACCGAAAAGGTTGAAGGAGCTAAGAAGGGTAGATTTGAAGAAAGAACAACAAAGAAGGTTGTTAATGAAAAGGTTGAGTGGAGCTACCGTAATAGATACGGCGTTGCGATTCTTGCAATTTTTGCAGCTTTCCTTGTGGTAATGTTTGCGGTTTGTCCTGCTAATAAGTTCGACACTAATATCGTTAATACTTATTCGTATCGCGAGGCAGTCAAGGATAATTCGCTTGTATACCACTGGAAGCAAGAAGGAACTAGCGCAGCGGTTGAAACCTTGAGAGTGTATGACCAAGTTGCGTATTCTTATTTTGGAACTATCGACAAAGATTACAGCTATAATCCTACTGTGGGTGCGTACGAAAAGACCTTTACGGGTAGCAGTTCGTCGCTTGGAACTATTTCTCCGATTAGCATAGTCAAGACTGGCAACAGCTCGCTTGTATTTACACCGTTTGACAATGCGTCGGATAGTATTATTGATATCGTGCTTAGCAATATAAGCGGAGTAACTAAGATTACTATCGAGACAAACGATGGAAAAATTGAGTTAGAAAACGACGGGCTTGACACTATGCGTATTGAGCTTCCGTACGACGAAAACACCTATGGCTCGTTCACTATTACCTTTGAGTACGAAAAGTCGTTTAGCATTGGCGTTAATTATACTCAGTACGTAAGTGGCGAACGTACCGAGCAAAGAATGAGAACTCTTACCGAGTATGAGGATGTTCGTAGCGGTCTTAGTGATAAAGATTTTGCTGAAGAAATTTCGAGCGGAATGATCTTTAATAGAGTTACCACTATCTCTATGACCTAAAAACAAAATCAAGCAAAAAGAGTAGGAAATATGAAATGCACCCCAAAAGATAGACACTTTAAGGAGGTGCATTTTTTATGGCAAAAAAAGGACAAGTATTCAAATAATACTCGCCAGAATTTAAATTATCTGTTATACTAGATATGAGGAATAACCATATAGGATACAAAGAGACTATGCGCAAATATGGAATTACGGGTTGTGAATGCATATCTAAATGGGAACGCAAATATCTAGAAGAAGGATATGAAGGATTAATGAAAGATAATCGGGGTAGACCAAGTATTAACGGAAAGAAACGTGGAAGACCACCTAAGTTAGATAAAAAGGTGGAAGAAGATTTAATAGCAGAAAACCAACGACTTAGGATGGAGACAGACGTCTTAAAAAACTGAGTGCCTTAGTTCTTGCAAACGAGCGAGAGAACGGGAAAAGGCGAAAGTAATCGCTGAACTAAGGCATAAGTATCCGCTTAAAGATTTAATAAGCTTTTTAGGTATAACACGTAGTACATATTACTACTATC
>JAFVXL010000054.1 GCA_017501145.1 Clostridia bacterium
CCCATTTCAGCGTTCTTTGCAGCTAGTACAGATTATTATAAGCGTAAACGAATTAACTATAGCGGAAAAAGCAACGCTTTTTTTGCAGTAACTTCTACAATTTTGCTTTTGCTAATAATATTCTTTATTAACGTTTATGGCGGTCTTTTAATAAGTGATATTAGCAATTATCTCTCTACTCTTATACTTCCTGCCGCACTATCTTCTAACGTTATTACAAATACGATAATATTCCATATTCTTTATAAGTCAGGAAAGTACAATTTGGATAACTAATAAAACAAAAAACGGGTTAATATGTTAACTCGTTTTTTTATTAAAAATTAATACTTTAACTAAACAAAAAGCACACCATAAGGTGTGCTTATATTTTTGTAATAATCTACCCTGCTTGTTTTTTGTTGATAATTTCAGGGGGCGCTGATCTGAGAATACAATCCTTAACTACTATGATTTTGTCAACGTCGCCTTGGCTGGGCGCTGAATACATAATATCAGTCATACAGCTTTCTATAATTGATCTAAGACCTCTTGCTCCCGTTTTGAGCGCGATAGCCTTATCTGCAATTGCCTCTAAACAGCCATCTTCAAACGTAAGCTCAATTCCGTCCATTTCCAAAAGTTTTTTGTACTGCTTAATCAAAGCATCTTTTGGTTCGCACAAAATTCTAACAAGATCAGATTTTTCAAGCGGATCCAAGCTTACGGTTACGGGAATTCTACCTACAAACTCTGGAATAAGTCCATACTTTATAAGGTCGGTCGGTTGAATAAGCTCGTTACTGAACTTAACAGCCTCATTAAGCTCAGAACCAAATCCGAGCGATTTCTTTTGGGTACGTTTTTCGATAATCTTATCCAGTCCCACAAAAGCTCCGCCAAATATAAACAATATGTTAGACGTGTCAATTTGGATAAACTCTTGCTGCGGATGCTTTCGTCCACCTTGTGGCGGAACGTTAGCCACCGTACTTTCGATAATTTTCAAAAGCGCTTGCTGTACTCCTTCTCCCGAAACGTCACGCGTAATGCTAACATTTTCACTTTTGCGAGCGATTTTGTCTATTTCGTCAATATAAACAATTCCGCGTTCAGCTCTTTTGACGTCATAATCTGCGTTTTGGATAAGCTTGAGCAAAATGTTCTCTACGTCTTCGCCTACGTAACCGGCTTCGGTCAAGGTAGTCGCGTCAGCAACGGCAAACGGAACGTTGAGTATGCGTGACAACGTTTGAGCAAGCAACGTCTTTCCGCTGCCCGTAGGACCAAGCATAAGAATATTGGTCTTTTTAAGCTCCATATCGCCTTGCTCAGCGCGCGAAAGGTTGTAATTTACTCGCTTATAATGATTGTATACTGCTACGGAAAGCACCTTTTTGGCAGCGTCTTGACCAACGATATATTCGTCAAGACGAGTCTTAATTTCCATAGGTTTTAGCAAATTAAGAGCCGTATCGTCGTTTTTTTCTTTAGCATGGAATTCGCTACTGCAAATATCGGTACAATCTTTGCAAATAAACACGTTGTTAGGACCGTGAATAAGATCTACCATTGATTCCGATCTGCCGCAAAAAGAACATTTCGGTTCTAAATTATAATTCAAGCTAATTCCTCCCTACGCTCTTTTGTCATAAATTGCGTCAATAATACCGTATTCAAGCGCTTCTTCTGCACTCATATAATAATCTCTATCTACGTCGCGCTCTACCTTTTCGATGGGTTGAGAACAATTTTGAGCAAGAATTCTCGTCATCTTTTCTTTTGTGCGCATAATATGCTTAGCTACAATTTCGATATCACTTGCTTGACCTTGAGCGCCGCCAAGCGGTTGATGAATCATAACCTCGCTGTTTCTAAGCGCATAGCGCTTGCCTTTAGCGCCAGCTGCCAACAAAAATGCGCCCATAGATGCCGCCATACCAACGCAAACGGTACTAACGTCGCATTTGATATAGTTCATGGTGTCGAATATACCCATACCAGCAGTAACGCTTCCGCCGGGGCTGTTGATGTAAAGGCAAATATCTTTGTCAGCATCTTTGCTCTCAAGGTAAATAAGCTGAGCGATAATGATACTAGCTGTAGCATCATTTATTTCACCCGACAAAAATACGATTCTGTCCTCAAGCAATCTAGAATAAATATCGTAAGATCTCTCGCCTCTGTCAAGTTGTTCTACAACCATAGGTACAATCTGATTTTTCATTATTTTCTCCTATAAAACTAACTATTCGCTTTCCTTGGTAGTTTTTTTGCAAGTTCTCTTTTTGGGAGCAGCTGCAGGTGCTTCAGTTTGTTCTGCTTTAGCTTCGGTGGTAGATTCTTGCTTAGGTTCAGCTTTCTTAGCCTTGCTCTTCTTCTCAAAGGTGTTGTTCGCCTTCAAGAAAGCAATAGCCTTGTTCATCAAAAGCTCGTTCTTAAAGTATTCTGACTGTCCAGAAGCCTTAAGCTGCTCTACAGTTACCTTGCCGCCTTCTGCAAATTCAGCAAGCTTAGCGTCAACTTCAGCGTCAGTAGCTTCGATTTTGCCATCGTTAGTAAGTTCTTTGATAAGAGCTTCGATAACAAGTCTAGTTCTTACTGTATTATGAGCGTCTTCTTTACGTTCTTCTCTAAAGTCCTTCTCGCTCGAACCGATATACTTAAAGTAATCCTCGATCTTAAGGCCGCTAGCCGACAATCTGTATTTAAGGTCATCAAGCTCGTAGCTAAGCTGAGTCTGAACCATGCAATCAGGAACGGTAAATTCAGCATTTTTAACAACAGCTTCGATAACGTTATTCTCGTCAGCAAGGTCAGCGCGACGCTTAGCATCATCCTTGAGCTTCTTTTCTACGTCCTTTTTGTACTGAGCAAAAGTCTCGTACGGACCCATTTCTTGAGCAAAATCGTCAGTTTCTGCAGGAACCTCTTCTACAATACCCGAGTGAACGGTTACGGTAAAGATAGCATCCTTGCCAGCAAGATTTTTAGCGTGATATTCTTCAGGGAATTTAACCGAAATATCCTTGGTTTCGCCCATGTTCATACCGATAAGCTGCTCTTCAAAGCCGGGAATAAACATATTGCTGCCAATAGTAAGCTCTTGCTTTTCTGCCGAACCACCGTCAAACTTAACGCCGTCAACCTTACCGCTATAATCGATAGTAAGCTTATCGCCGTTTTGAACAGCTCTATCCTTAATCTCGATTTTGCGAACGTGAGCCTTTTTGTCGCGCTCAATAGCAGCTTTAACGTCGTCCTGCTTAACAGTATACTCAATTTTTTCCAAATTCATACCAGTATAAGCGCCAAGCTTAACTTCGGGCTTAACGGTAACTTCCAAGGTAAAGATAATTTCTTTCTCGTCAAACTTAGCAATATCAACTTGCGGCTCGTCAACGGGATAAACTTCGGGATTCTCATCAAGAGCTTGGGTATAGCCTTTTTTGATGCAGTTGTTGATAGCGTCGTCGAAGAATACGCCTTGACCATAGTAATTTTCAACAATTTTGCGGGGAGCGTGTCCCTTGCGGAAACCGGGCACGTTAAATCTGTGCTTGGACTTGTTGAAAACGTTGTTGATTTCAGCTTCCCATTCGTCAGGAAGCACCGTGAAGGTGAATTTTACTTTGCCTTCCGATTTTTCTAAATTGTAATTCATAATTGCTCCTTTGATAACAATTTGTTTCGTAATATTTCGCAAGGAATATAATAACATAAATCAAAAACCTTTGTCAAATTTTATTGACTTAAATCTTCTTTTGGATTATAATAAATTAAAGAATTTGCACAAAAAGCGAGAAAATATGCCAAAGGATGCACTAACTTATTCATTATTAGCTACTGAGCTTAACCAGAAGCTTTCTAATAGCCGCATAGAAAAAATATATATGCCGCTAGCAGGCGAAATAATACTAAAATGTCATAAGGGCAAAGAAAACTTTTTGCTTCTTATTTCTGTTACAGCATCTAATCCACGCATACATTTAACAAAAGCACAAAAAGAAAACCCGCTTAATGCGCCGTCATTTTTGATGCATTTAAGAAAGCATATTGGCAACGGCACTATTACGTCGATTTATTCTCAACCGTATGAACGCGTAATAATAATTGAAATTTTATCAAAAAACGAATTTTCAGTTTCAAAAAGAAAAATCATTGTTGAAATAACAGGAACCTATTCTAATATTATTTTACTTGACGAAAACGACATTATTTCAGAAGCCGTTAGACATATTACGCCTGATGTTTCGCCCAAGCGCTTAGTGTTGCCGGGATTAGCATATACCCCTATCCCAAAGCAAGATAAGCTTTATCCATCTGATAGTAAGATTATAGACTTAATTGCAGGTTTTGACGGCGATAGACCTGATAAATATATTTTGTCTATAATGTGCGGAATGGCGCCTGCCACCATAACAGAGTGTGTAATTCGAGCCCTTGGCAGTATCAAAAAAGTTGAAAATACTACTCAAGCAGCAGCGATTTTTAATGAGTTAAATAAAATTCACAATGAATACAACCCTTGCCTTATCAAGCATAATGGCAAATATATTGATTTTTGCACGTCCCCTTTTGTTTCAATCAATGGAGAAATAGAATTTTTACCGTCACTAAGCGAGTGTATGGATGCATATTATTTAAGCCAAAACGGAAATAGTGACCTAAGCGCGCAAATTAAACGACTTCTTACTATTGTTAAAAATGCTGAAAAGCGTTGTCGAAAAAAGCTCGAGGAATTCCTATTAAGAAAGTCAGAGTGTATGGACTGTGATGCCGATAGAATTAAAGGCGAATTAATAACAGCTAATATTTATCGCATCAAAAAAGGTGAAACTGCAACTGAACTTTATAACTACTATAATAATGAAAATATAGTTATAAGCTTAGATAAAAATAAGTCCCCTGCCGAAAACGCTCAAGCATACTACAAAAAATACACCAAAAAGAAAAACACGCTTTCTGCATTAGAAACTCAAATTGTCGATACTCAAAAGCTTATCGCAAAGTATGAAAATGCTCTTAATTCTTTTGAGCTTTGCTCGACAAAAGCTGACGTAGAAGATATCGAGGCTGAACTTTTTCAGTTAAAGCTGCTACAAAATAAAGAAATTAAAAATCGTAAAAAGTAGTCGTCTGAATATTTAAGCGTTACTGTTGATGGATTTATGATAGAAATTGGCAAAAATAACATCCAAAACGAGCGCTTATACAAAAATGCGGCTGAAAGTGATATTTGGCTTCACGTTTTAGGAGCGCACGGCTCTCATGTTATACTAAAATGCGGTGAAAAAACGCCTACTGACGAAGTAATTGTCAAAGCTGCTCAACTTGCAGCCTTCTATTCTAAGAGTAAAATGGCCGATAAAGTAGCTGTTGATTATACGCAAGCAAAATTCGTAAAGCCTATAAGTGGCGCGGGGCCGGGTAGAGTAAACTACACAAATCAAAAAACCGTTTACGTTTCGCCAAAAAGCGTAATAGACTTCAAAAATTAAAAACAAAAAAATGCACGTAAGGTTTTTCTTTACGTGCATTTGAATTATAATTTAGAAAACTGTTATTTTACTTGCTCGTCAAACAATGCGTCTACAAATTGCTTGCTATCAAAATCCTCTAAGTCGTCTATACCCTCACCTACGCCTATGTATACAACAGGAACAACGAGTTGCCCTGCGATAGAGAGCACTACTCCGCCCTTTGCCGTTCCGTCAAGCTTGGTCAAAATTATACCATCTATATTGATTATTTCGTCAAATACATCTACCTGTGAAACTGCATTTTGACCTGTGGTTGCGTCCAATACAATATAATTAAGGCGCATAGCTTCGGGGTATTCTCTATCTATTACACGCATAATCTTGTTAAGCTCGTTCATCAAGTTCTTTTTATTATGCAATCTTCCCGCAGTATCGATAAGTAAAACATCCGTCTTCTTGCTTTTTGCAGAAGAAATCGCATCATATACAACAGCTGCAGGATCAGCACCTTCAGCGTGCTTAATAATTCTAACGTTAGCTCGCTCAGCCCAAATTGAAAGTTGGTCAGCTGCCGCCGCGCGAAACGTATCAGCCGCAGCAAGCGTCACAGACTTACCCATCTTAGAGAACTTTTTTGCAAGCTTTCCTATTGCCGTAGTTTTGCCTACGCCATTTACTCCGGCTACCATAATAACGAGCGGATATGAATAATCGGGCGCTTCGCTTTCGTCCAAAATATCCTTAATAATTGCTTTAAGCTCTACCCTAACGTTTTCACGAGTACGAATAAGCTTCTCATCAACAACCTCTTTAAGTCGCTCCAAAATCTCCTCAGTGGTGTCAACACCGACATCAGCAGAAATCAAAATTTCTTCGAGCTCGTCATAAAATTCGTCGTTAAGTGCGCCACCTGTAAAAAGCTTATTGAGAGCAAACGAAATTTTGTCGTGAGTTTTCTTTAATCCTTCTTTTATTTTGCTGAAAAATCCCATAATTACGCCCCTTGATTTTCTGCCTTAGAAGCCTGTTTAACTGCTTCACTAAGCTTAACTGATACGATTTTACTTACACCGCGCTCTTCCATCGTTACGCCATAAAGGTTGTCCGAAAGCTCCATAGTGGGCTTACGGTGAGTAATAACGATAAACTGTGTTTCTTCGGAGAATCTACGCAAATATTGGGCAAATCTCGAAGCGTTAGCATCGTCAAGCGCCGCTTCAATTTCGTCAAGCACGCAGAACGGCATAGGATTAAGACGCAAAATAGCGAATAATATTGCAATAGCCGTAAGAGCTCTTTCGCCACCTGACAATAGCGAAATACTTTGAAGCTTCTTTTGCGGCGGTTGAGCTACTATTTCTACGCCGGCTGCAAGCGGATCTTCACTTTCAAGCAAGATAAGGTCTGCATTACCACCATCAAAAAGCTCCTTGAATATCTTAATGAAGTTAAGTCTGATTTGCTCAAATTGCTTAGAGAAAATCTTAATCATATCAACTGATAAATCATTAATAATCTTAACTAAGTCAGCCTCAGCCTTCTCTAAATCTTGACGCTGCTCGTCAAGAGTATGATATTCTTCGTAAACAACCTTGCATTGTTCAATTGCGTCAAGATTTATATTTCCAAGAGCAGCAATTTGACGCTTAAGCTTGGTAATTGCCGCCGTTCCTTCTGCAATATTGAAGTTTTCTGACTTAAACTCCAAGCAACCGTTATAATCAAGATCGTATTGCTCGCGAACGTTTGTCTCCATTATCTCAATATCAGAGTCTACCTTTTGAAGCTGATATTCCTCAGCAAGCTTACGTTCGTTAAGAGATTGCAAAAGATTGCTGTATTCGGTACGCTTATTGTCAATTTTGTCAATTTCTCCGACAAGATTCTTCTTGTACTCATCAAGCTCTGTAAGCTTATTCTTAACTGCTTTTACCTTTTCGGTGTCACTTTCACCCGACTTAACAGTTAACACGCTTAATTTGGCGTCAATAGACTCTTTTTCGGCTTGGTTTGCCGAAATTTGGACTGAGTTGGCTTCAATTCTTTCAAGCTGCAAAATAATTTCAGCCTTAATACGCTCAATTTCTCCATTAAGAGAGTCGATAGCAGAACGGTGATTATTTATCTTAATTAGCAAATCGGTTACTTCTTCGCGTAATTTATCACGACGGAAACGCAATTCGTCAATGTACTTTTGCTTAGCTTCATTAAGCTCGCTTGCTTCAGCGCGCTTAGACTTAATAAGCTCTTCAAGCTCCCCTACGCTATTAAGCGAATTTGTAATTTCTTCAATTCTACCATAGTCACGATTGTATTGATACTCCACTGCTATCAAATCTTTTTGCGCCTGCTCAAGCTCAAGCTTCATTGAGGTTAGATTTTCCGACTTAGAAGCTTCATCTATTTCCCAAGCATGAATTAACTCACGAAGCCTTTTAAGATCGTTATCCGTAAGCTTTTGCTTTTCGACAAGTTCTGTGCGTTTGGATTCGAAGCCTTTTAGCTTAGCTTCTATATCCTTCACCTCTACGGTAAGCGATTTAAGTTCGCGTTCATAAGTGAATATATTAGAAATATTTCTATCGCCCGTCTTGCTACCACCGGTAATCGAGCCTTGCGGATTTATAATATCACCGTCTAAGGTTACTACGCGGAACGAATATCCACAACTTTTGCTAAGCTTAATTGCAACGTCCATATTTTCAACAATAACCGTTGCGCCAAGCAAGCTTTCCATAACGCGTGAATATTTTGTATCAAACTTAATAATGTCGCTTGCTCTACCAAAACAGCCGCTTGTAGACAATACTGAAAGGAATTTAGGATCAATATCACGCGGCTTAACAGCGTTAATCGGCAAGAAAGTTACCCTACCGTGACGGGTACGCTTAAGGTGTTCGACAAGATATTTCGCATCGTCTTCGGTGTTTACAACGATGTTCTGAACGGCAGCGCCAAGCGCCATTTCTATTGCAGTCTCAAATTTGGGTTCAACAGTAATAAGCTCAGCAACAACGCCTTCGATACGTGAAGAAATCTCTTTATCCTTCTTAGCGTCAATAAGAAGGTTCTTTACGCTGTTATTATAAGCATCATAAGATTCCTTCATATCACGCAAAATTTTATATTGACCGTTTTTTGTGTGATAAATATTACTTAGTTTATCAATTTCTACAGTAAGCTCATTAATTCTAAACAATTGCTCGTTGTATATTTGATACAATTCGTCGAGCTTAGTGGCTGACGAGCTTTTTTGTTGTCTAAGGTCGTTAACGATAAAATCAAGCTCTTCAACATTAGGCTCAAGCTCTTTAACTTTGCTTTTAAGCGATATAATTCTTTCTCCAAATTCAGTTACACGCTCATTTAATGCTTCGCGTTCAGCCAAATATCTCGACATATTTGCCTTAATATCGGACAACTTTTCTATTGCGTCTAACTCTTCTCTACGCGCAGAATCAACTTGCTCAGCGTTTGCCGCAAGCTCATCTGATACGGAAAGATATTCATCATTTTTTACATCATAATCAACGCTATATACCTTCAGCTCATCATTAAGCTTAGCTAACTCAGCTGTGCGAACGTCGATAAGCTTGGTATTTTCTTTTTGCAAAGCGTCAAGCTTAATATTGTCTTCCTTTAGGTTAGCAGTATTCTCAGCAAGATAAGTAAGCTGCTGATTAAGCAATCTAATGTCTGCGGCTTGATTAGCTATACCTACAGAAAGTGTAACTAGCTGCTCTCGTAACGCTTCGATATCCTTGTCAATATATTCACGACTATCCAAAGTCTTACGATAATCGGCAAGCAATTCTTCAAACTCTTTTTGTCTAAGCTCAATTTCTTCGTTTACACCGCTAAGTCGGTTATAAATCGCTTCCTTTGCTTGGTTAGCAGTATCATACTGATAAATATAAGTATTAATTTCGTTATGACGAAGATTATCACGCAAATTCAAATACTTTTGGGCAGTTTCAGCTTGTTTTGTTAGAGGTTCAAGCTGGCGATTTTTTTCTTGCAAAATATCATTAACACGACTCATATTATCGCTCGTGCGTACAAGCTTTCGCTCAGACTCTAATTTGCGCGCCTTAAACTTAGAAATTCCTGCCGCTTCCTCGAATATCGTTCTACGGTCTTCGGGCTTAGACGAAAGTAGCTCGTCAATTCTACCCTGACCAATTATGCTGTATCCTTCTCTACCCATATGAGCGTCACGCAAAAGGTCCGTAATGTCCTTAAGTCGACAGGGCGTACCGTTTATAAGATATTGACTTTCGCCAGAACGATACAGCTTACGTGACAATACTACTTCACTAAATTCAAGTGACGAAAACAGCTTGTCCGTATTGTCAAAGTATAACAAAACCTCGCAAAAAGACATAGATTTGCGCTTTTCCGTGCCTTTGAATATTACGTCTTGCATGCTTGAACCGCGTAACAATTTAGCTGATTGTTCGCCAAGAACCCATCTTATAGCATCGGCAACGTTACTTTTTCCACAACCGTTAGGTCCAACAATTGCAGTAATACCTTCGCCAAATTCAACGGATAACTTGTCCGCGAAAGACTTAAAACCATAAACTTCGATTTTCTTAAATTTCAAATTAATAACCTCGAATAAAACCTAAAAATAAGTATAGCATTTTTATATAAAAAAAGCAATTATTTTTTACAATATAGCAAAAATATGCCGTCGAAATTTGCGTCGAAATAACTTGAATTTTTTACCAAATAAAATTCGATTTTGCACTTTCGCCGTTATCTATAATAATATCTTTTGCAGTCATTGACTTGTTAGTTACCGCCACAAAATATACCCAAGCTGCAATTTCTTCTGCGCTAGCCCACTTTTTAAGTGGCGTTTCGTCCATAACCTTTGCCCAAAGCTTAGGATCTTTAATTATATGATCGTTTAACTCTGTCAAAACACCGCCGGGAGAAACGCTATTTGCTGTTGCTCCGTACTCGGCAATACGCATAGCAACGTTCTTCATATATGTAACCAAACCACCCTTGCTTGCCGCATATTCGGGAAACTCAGAGCCTGTCTGCGCTGATGCAGACGCGATAAATACAATGCTCTTTATTCCTTTTCTAACGCCATATTTTTCGGTAACATTTATTGCGCCTTTTAAGTTTACGTCGATATCATATCCCGAATTTTGCACCCCAGCGTTATTTATAAGTATTTCTACATCATCTATTTCAGGCAAATCCTTACTTCTGACGTCACAAACAATATGTGTATACTTTTTGCTATAGACAGTTTGCTCGGAAATATCAATACCTACTACTTCGTGTCCATAGCTCAAAAACTTTTGCGCAATTTTTTTTCCAATACCCTTACTCGATCCTGTGACTAATACCTTCATAAGCTCTCCTTATATTCTAAATATTGTTTTCCAACCTCTTCGTTTGCCCATTTTTTACACACTCTATATCCAATTGGCGAGAAAATTATCTCACAAACTAGCTCTACTATCATGCCTGTTGCTGCACAAGTTAAGCATTGAACTATCGACCAACCAAAGAAAAAATGACTTACTATAAAGGCAAACAAAAAGTTATCCGCAAATTGCGCCACAATAGTAGACGCATACGATCGTAACGCAAACGATAAAAAGTTGTCCTTATTTTTACACAATAAACCTATAAAGTAATTTAATGTATTATTTATTAAAGCTGACGCAGTAAGTGCAACTGTGCTGCCAACTACAACGTACCACGATGATGCTAACGTACCGTCTAAGGCTTGATTTATAACTTCAAGCTCTCCAAGTTGAAAATATTGTCCCCACACCCCGTCAATTAAGCTTACAACAAAAAACAATAGACTAACGCACAAATTGAGAAAAATTGCAAATATCGATATACTTGAAGCTGCTTTTGGTCCAAAATGCTTCGTAAGTATATCCATACATAAAAAGGCTACCCACGAAACGAGAAAACCGCAATCGAGAGCTAGCCAATTTACCCCTAAATTTATGCTTTTGTTTGCAAGCAAATTCATGACGAAAACAGCCACAACGAAAATAGTGATGACAATCGACGGAACTGACTTTAATAGAAGTCGAAATTCATACAAATTTTTCTTGAGTTTATTCACAAATTACTTCCCTTGTTTTGTATTTTCCTATGCGGAATATTCCTTAATAAGTTAAGGCGCGAGAAGATGGTTTTCAAGGTGACATCTTATCGCTAAAAATAATTATATCAGATTGAATTTTTTTAGTGCAGCTTCTGCCGCAGCTTTCTCAGCAAGCTTCTTTTTTCGGCCTTCGCCTTCGCCTATAAGCTCACCGCCAAGATAAACCTTAGAAACAAAGCTGTCATTATTGCCGACAACAGTGACGAATTCGAGCGATAAATCATTATATCTTGACTGCTTGACTTCATAAAGTCTTGATTTATAATCAATAGGCGCGTTACGAGCTATATCTCTACCTAAATGGTTATACACAAATCGTTTTGCGCTTTCCATACCACCATCAAGATAAATAGCTCCTAAAATTGCTTCAAATAAGTTAGACCTAAACTTTGTTGACCATAAGCTTGGATTAGAAAATCCTCCGCCTGTCTTCAAAAATTTCAACACTCCAAGCTTATCTATTGCAGCAGCAAGAGGCTCACGCGAAACAATTGACGCTCTACTTACCGTCATAGTTCCTTCGTCGTCTTTTGCATTAAAATATAATAATTCGGCTATTACGAAGTTAAGTACGCTGTCGCCCAAAAATTCCAATCGTTCGTTATTCTCAACGTAAAACTCGTTGGTATACGACGAGTGCGTAAACGCTGTATCTAATAGCGACTTATCCCTAAAGGTATAGCCTATTACATCTTCAATTATAGCAATATCGTTAGTTTTCATTTGCACCTGCAGAGATCTTTTTTAACGCTTCAAGACCAGAGTTAATGTTTTGAATAAGATTACCTTTGTGCATCCTAATAACTTGGTTGATTGATGCAATAATTGACGATGCGTTGGACGCGCCGTGCGACTTAACAATAATCTTTTCTACACCCAAAAGCGGTGCGCCGCCTTTCTTCTGATAGTCCATCTTATCTCTAAGCTCATCAAACACACCTTTCATAAAGAATTTATATCCTATCTTGGCGCTAAAACTATTCATAATTCCGTTTTTTAGGAGCTTCATTACCATTTTTGCTGTACCTTCTACGGACTTAAGCAATACGTTACCAACAAAACCGTCGCAAACAAGAACGTCATAGTCACCACTAAGCGCTTCTCTTGCCTCCATATTGCCAACAAAATTGATAGGAAGCTGCTTTAATCGTGCAAAAGTTTCCTTAACAAGCTCATTACCCTTTTTGTCTTCTACACCGTTAGATACTAGTCCTACACGCGGCGATTCTATGCCATAAACGGACTTCATATAGCTTACGCCCATCAAAGCAAATTCCACCAAATACTCCGGTCTACAGTCAATATTTGCGCCACAGTCGATAAGGCAAACTTCTCTATCTCCATTAAGCGTGGGCAAAATAGGTGCAAGCGCAGGACGGTGAATTCCCTTAATTCTGCCAAGCTTAAATATTCCTGCCGACAAAACTGCGCCCGTGCTTCCTGCCGAAACCATGCCAATAACGTCATCACGCTTCAATACTTCTATAGCCTTAATAAGCGTAGAGTCAGCCTTTCTTCTAATTGCAACGGTAGGAACGTCTTCGTTAGTAATAACCTCTTTAGCGTCAACGATTTCAAGCCTATTTCTATCCACGTTGTACTCCGAAAGAATTTTGTTCAAATATTCTTCTTCGCCGCAAAGCACAAGGCTTACTTCTTTATTCTGTTGAAGAAACAACGCCGAGCCACGAATAACCTCTTCAGGATTGTCGCTACCCATTGTATCAATAACAATTTTCATAAAATATCTCCAAATAATTTAATTGCCCCAGATATTTCACCCGGGGCAAAACGTTTAGGAATTAGTCCTCTTTGTCTTGTTTGATCTGAATAACAGATTCATCATTATAATAACCACAATGACTGCAAGCTCTATGCGGAGTCTTAAGTTCGCCGCACTTGGGGCAAGCCGCCAAAGTAGGCTTGCTAATCTTCCAATTAGCCTTTCTAGTTCTAGTTCTTTGTTTAGATGTTTTATGCTTTGGTACTGCCATAACACGCACCTCCTATCGTAATCAAAATGCTATATAAGTATAAAGAATCACAATAATTTTGTCAAGAAAAAATACGCGGAATTTAAAAAATTATCATATAATTTTTCGCTAAAATTAACTAAAAATAATTAAATTCTCGTCGCAAGCTCCTTAATGTATTTTTTTAACTCTTTACCAAAATCCTTTCTTAAAAGCGAAAGTTCAATTGCCGCCTTGAGCGAAGAAAGCTTATCGCCCATATCATATCTACTCCCCTCAAACTCATATGCAAAAACCGAGCTATCCAAGCACTGCTTGCCTAAAGCATCAGTCAGCAGATATTCTCCGTTATTTGCCATACCAATGTTTTTAATATACCTAAATATATCCTTAAGAATATACCTACCAAAGCACGCAAGACGAGAAGGTAGCTTTGATATCGGCGGCTTTTCTATTATACCTTTTATGCGGCTGAATTTACCGTTATAGTCAATTACGTCAGCCACGCCGTATTTGACAATATCGTCATTGTCGCACCTTTGAACACCAATTATCGTGCTAGACGTTTGATAAAACAAATCAATCAACTGCTTAGTTACAGGAGTTTCGCTTATAGTAAGGTCGTCTCCTAAAAGCAAGCAAAAGGGCTCGTTGCCTACGAACTCTTTTGCTAAATAAACTGCGTGAGCCAAGCCTAAAGGGCTTTTTTGCTCGATAAATCTAATATCTATATTGTTAAACAAATTTAATTGCTCAATAAGGTCAGCCTTGCCAAGCTTATGCAATTTTTCGTATAATTCGTCGTCGCGACTAAAATAATCTTTTATTATTTGTTTTTTTGGATTTATTACAATTAAAACTTCGGTAACTCCACTATTTATGCTTTCGTTTATTATATATGATAAAACAGGTACGTCAACGATAGGCAAAAGCTCTTTGGGTATAGATTTGGTTATCGGCAAAAATCTTGTACCCAATCCGCCACATGGAATAACCGCTTTCATTTAATTACCTCTTAAATATGGTTCTACGACAAGTTTCGCATGTACAAATGCCCTTTTCGTTAAGCTCACTCGTATTTTTTTGCGAAAGCTGCAATCCACATCCAGTACAAGAATATACTCCGTCGCCGTCGTAAACCTCTACAAATGCAGGATATTTATTGTCAGAAGTGATTGCTTTATACTTTGCGAACAACTCTTCGTTAATTTCAGGCTCAAGCTCTTTTAACTTTTTCTTATAAGCGCTAATTTCGGGCTCAGCATTTTTAACAAGCTCGCTATAATCAGCCTTTGCGCTATTAAAGTAATCTTTCATCTTAAGTCCCATCGTATTAGCATCTTGGAACGTTTTGATAAGCTTTTCAGCCATAGCTTTAATTTCGGACAAGCGCTTTTCTAATGCAACTACATTATCTTTAACCGTTTCGATTTGATCAGCAAAGCCAACAAGCTCGTCAGCGTCAACGTTTTCTACAATAAGCTCAAGCTCTTTATTTTTTTCGTTAAGCTCAGTTATTTGTGACGACAAAGTTTCATAAACGCTTATAACGCCTTCAGCTTCTTTTTCGCTGTCTAAAACGGTCTTTTTTGCAATATTAAATTCTGCTCTTGCTTGTTCCATCTTTTTGTTTGCATCGCTTTTTTCGAGCGAATCCAACAATCTCTTAAGCTTGATGTCGATTTCTTGGTACTTAAGCAAAGTTTCAAAATTTTTGTCCATAATGATTTCTCCTTTTAATTCCTTGGATTGACTTCCTTTTTTGACGCAAAAACCTTTACGTCCACGTTCCTTTCGATAGCTAAATTTTGCAAAATTTTAACTAACTCAAAGACATATATGCGTTCGGAAGTATAATGTTGCATTTCTATGATATTAAAATTATTTTCTTTAGCATAAATTGCTACGTGATGCTTAACTTCACCTGTAATAAGTGCGTTAGCTCCTTGTTTTATCGCCATATCTACGTAAGCAATATCTCCACCACCGCTGCCATTAATTACTGCAGCTCTTGAGATAACGTTATCTACTTTGCCTATAACGTTTACAAGCCTATCGTTAAGCTTTTGTTTAACAACTTCACTAAGCTCCAAAGCAGTAAGCGGCTTAGCAAGATTACCCACTCTACCAAAGCCCTCGCTGTTAGATATATAGCTATCAATCGGATTAATATCAACTAAACCAAACAGCTTAGCAACGTATTCGTTGATTCCACCGCTTACAAAATCAAGATTAGTATGCGCTGAATAAACAGAAATGCCATTTTTGATAAGCTTGATAATCTTATCGCCTAAATTAGTGGAAGCAGTTAATTCTTTAAGTGGAGTAAAAATCAAAGGATGGTGGCTAACTATCAATTCTGCTCCAATTTCGATTGCTTCATTAACTACTTCCGTAGTAACGTCCAAACTGCACAAAACCTTAGTTACGTCCGCATCAGGATTCCCTATCATCAGCCCAACGTTATCATAATCATATATATATTGTTCGGGAGCAAAATCCTGCAATATAGAAATTACGTCTTTTACTTTAGGCATTTTTCGACCTCCGCAATCAATGCAAGCTTTTTTACATTTGATTCAGTTTGCTTAAACGTCAACAATTTCGCTTTTTCCTTAGTTAACCTTTTGCAAAAAACTTCGTCACCGCGCTCATAGAACGCTCCAAAAGTCTTTTGTAATTCCGTGAGCTCTTGCTTACCGGGAACGAGCTTAATTATGTCGTAAAACTTTCCGTTATCAATAACAACCTTGTCTTCTATGATTTTGTAACCGTTATCGCAAAGCGTTGCGCGAACCTTATAAGCGTCATTGTGTGGAGAAACTATCAAGCACGGCAAAATTCTTTGGCCAACAATGTGTAAAATAGTGCTACCGCCCATACCGCTTATTACGGTCAAATCAGGAACAATTTGTCCAAGTGGCTTAAGTCCGTCACCCAAATAGTATTCTGCTTTGTCGCCGAGCAAAGCCTTAGCCTTACTTAAGCAAGCGTCGCTAATATCAAGAGCGAGAATTCTATTTGCCTTGCCTGAATCATAGACCATCTTACAAAGTTGTCCGTGGTCACACCCTACGTCAGCAAAGACCGAGACGTTATCTATAAGAACGAAAATCTCGTTCAGTCTCATTGATCAATATATTCCTTAAGCTTCTTACTTCTTGACGGATGTCTCAGCTTTCTAAGAGCCTTAGCTTCAATTTGGCGAATACGCTCACGAGTAACACCAAATTCTCTACCAACTTCTTCGAGAGTACGCGGATGTCCATCTTCTATACCGTATCTAAGACGAAGAACCATTTCTTCACGCGGGGTAAGCGTATCCAACACAGCAACAAGGTGCTCCTTCAAAATAGTGAACGAAGCTACGTCTTGTGGCGCAGTTGCGTTAGTATCTTCTATAAAGTCCGAAAGATGACTATCGTCTTCTTCACCAATCGGTGTTTCGAGCGAAACGGGATCAAGAGAAATACGTTGAATTTCTCTTACACGGTCCTCGCTTATTCCCATTTCTTTAGCTATTTCTTCGGGAGTAGGATCACGACCAAACTCTTGTACAAGTAATCTTGTAGTTCTGGTAAGCTTGTTGATTGTTTCTACCATATGAACTGGAATACGAATTGTACGCGCTTGATCGGCAATAGCTCTAGTAATCGCCTGTCTTATCCACCAAGTTGCGTACGTCGAAAATCTAAATCCCTTAGTATAATCGAATTTTTCAACTGCTTTCATAAGACCAAGATTGCCTTCTTGAATCAAATCCAAGAAAAGCATACCACGTCCAGTATAACGCTTAGCAATATTTACAACAAGTCGAAGGTTTGCTTCACTAAGCTTACGTTTAGCGTCTTCATCTCCTTCATTCATTTTTTTGGCAAGATCAACTTCTTCATCTACGCTAAGAAGAGGGACTCTACCAATATCTTTAAGATAAACTTTGACAGGATCGTCAATATTTACGTCCGAAATAAGCTTATCAAATGATTCAGATTTAAGATCAACGGTGTTATTAACAATTTCGATATCGTTGTCGGCAAGAATTTTGAATACTTGATCAACCTCATACGCCGAAGCTTCGCAAACAACCGCGAGCTTTTCGCAAACCTCGTCATATGAAAGAGCGCGCATTTTACCTACAGACAAAAGTCTTTCGAGCTCTTTTGCAATAGGCTCGC
>JAFVXL010000055.1 GCA_017501145.1 Clostridia bacterium
TCAAGGTAGGTAACTCGAACTTCAAAAATCCATCACTGTCCTTGCGCGTAAACTTGACGTTTATACCTGCAACCTGCATCAGTCCAAGCAAAGCTGTCTGAATAATGCTACTAAGCGCCGCGCAAACTATATCCTCACCCTCCACTCCGTAGCCGGTATGTCCGTCTGCCGAAAGTGAAACGATATGATTGGACTTTCTTACAACCTCGACCACCGTCATACTTAGATGGAAAGAATCTTAATACGAGTAAACGGCTGTCTGTGTCCTTGCTTTTTGCGAATGTTCTTCTTAGCCTTATATTTGTAAACGGTAATCTTCTTACCCTTACCGTGGCTGAGAACTTCTGCCTTAACAACGCCAGCTTCAGTAGAAACATCTTCGCCTTCCACCTTAAGAATGGACTTAAGTTCTACGCTTTCTCCAACTTGGTTGTTAAGCTTTTCAACTTCGATTTCGTCGCCTTCGCAAACTCTGAACTGCTTGCCGCCCGAAATTACAACTGCATACATTTTAGAGCACCTCCTCACTGATGTCTCCGTTGTTCAGGTATCGCCTTAAATAGCGAGTTTGTTACCTTGACCATACGGCTCAACAACGATTATAACTTATTGCAAAAATAAAGTCAAGTGTTTTTAATCATTTTAGAGTTTATCTCGAGAAATTTTGTGCTTAATTTGCATAAAAAAACAGTAGCAAACAGCTACTGTTTTTTTTAACTATTCCCATCTAGCATAAAGCTTTAAGTCTTGATTTATCTCTTTAGAAAAATCGTACTCTTCTCCGTCTGCCGTTACCCAACAGTCAAAAACCCTATTTTGTCCCGACGTGTCGTCTATTCTCCAATTCTTCGCTGTTTCCCCATCGTTAACCTTTTCAGTCTTTACGATTTCGCCGTCGCTAAAATAAGTTACACTATGCGACTCACAGCTCTTTGCAAGTAACACCACGCCAAAAGCAACTATCAAAACACACACTACGGCTACCGCCGCGTAAATTCTTTCTTTTGTAATTCTCGAAATCTTCATCTAATCCTCCAGTATTCCCAAATCCTTCATTATATCCTTAAGATCGTCGGTTGGATTTAAGGCTTCTTCGAAGCTAAATCCGCTGTCAGACGGCTCAATAAGCGCCGGATTAAGCACCGCAACCCCTGTCGAATACGTCTTAGAGCCCTTAGTCGGACGCGTTGCCGCAATATAATCGTCGTCCAAATATTCTTTTATCCCCTTTATCGGGTCAAATTGCTCTCCATTTTTTACACCAAGCCTTTGCTCTTCGCTTGACTTTTGCTCTTTTGGCCCGTTAAGCGTTTCTGTCATTTCTCTATTAAAGGCGCTTACTGCCATTAGGTCATCATCCATAGGATAATTTGCAAGCAGCTTGTCATAATAGGCTGTCCACTTGTCATGAAACGCCTTAAGCCTTGCCATTTCGGCGTCGTATTTTGCTTTGGTAAGACTTTCAATTTGTTCAGCTTTACTAAGCGCTGAATATATTGCCTTAACAATAAGCTCTCGCTTACCCTCAAGCTTGCCAAGCTCTTGCTTAAGCGACTCTACCTCAGCAGTAAGAGATGAAATACGCTCATCCTTTTGATTGGACGCTTTTTCTAAGCTTTTTATATGAGCGTCAACCTGCTCGATAGAATAACCTTTTCGTTTTATATCAAAACCCATTTTTTATTTTGCTCCATTGTTATTTTTCGTCGTCGCGACTACTCTTTGATCTCAATTTAGACAAAGCATAAAGACTAAGAAACAAGCCGATAAATATCGCTATTATAGGCAAAACCACTTCTAAGCTTAACACACAGCAGCTTTCAAGCAGCAATATTAAACCCACGCCAACTACCGCAAGAGCAACTATAATTACCATTGACGGCAATCTCGCCTTAGCCGCGCCGTTTGCTGCGCCAAGCGGAAGCGCAATCACATAAATAGGATAAACGTTTCGCGGTTCAAGCCCAAACGCAATAAAAACTTGCGCGATAAGCAGCAGCCCGAATATCCAACAAAAAGCAAGCGCAATGCTATTGTTAAGAACAATTGCCGTTATTAGCGAGATCAATGTAAAGCACGCAAACACAGCAATAAGCGCGCAACTACCTATCGAAAACGAAAACACGTCAAGTCCCGCAAGCAACAAAAATACACTCGTTAAAACTATTATAAAAGCGCTTGCAAGCTCAACTATATGTACTTTTCGTTGTTCTTTCATTTCTCATCACCCAAGTCGTCATTTTTATTTTCAACCGTATCTGCTACTTGTTGAGTATCTTTGCTTGATTGATCCTTTTTGAACGTAGTTTTGAGATATATAAACGACTTTTCATATCCGTAATAGTCCATATTAAGCTCGTCTTCCTTGACGAATATAAAAGGCTTCTTCCCGACGCGCTTTGCCATAACGATATGATAAACCACAATACTAACACCCGCAAAAAATATTAGAGCGCTGATTAGCTGATTGGCCTTAATACTGCCAAAGTACATACTGTCGCTACGCAAACCTTCTACGAAAAATCTTATAAATCCGTACCAAATGCAATAAAAAGCTATACAAAAGCCATCGAAGCTTTTTCGCTTTCCGTTGTAAATAATTTGCAAAAGCACAAACCCTACAATGTTCCACATTGACTCATAAAAAAAGCAAGCGTGATACCATCCCGTTCCGAATTTGCCGCCTTGAATAAATACGGCAAACGGAAACCATTGCCACGCAGGATTTTCGATAAGCTGGCCGTATGCCTCTCCGTTAGCGTAGTTGCCCCATCGTCCTATCGCTTGTCCTAATATTACCAAACAAAGACAAACGTCCATCAGCTGTATAAAATTTACTTGCTTTTCTATAGGCTTGCGCTTATTAATAA
>JAFVXL010000003.1 GCA_017501145.1 Clostridia bacterium
TAATACAGCCGGTGTTTTGCTCGGGCATTATAGAGCCTCTGCCCAGCGAAACTACGATAAGCGCGTTACCACCACGGTAGAAATTGAACCTTCCGTTCGTTACAAAATTCTCGCGCATCTCTTGGCTAAATCTTCGTTCCATCGCGTCGTTTATCTTGCTGAGCGTTTCGCCCTTAACTACAGTAAGCGCAATCTGTCTCGTATTTTTAGCGGTAGGCGCATCAAATCCAGCCTTAGCAATAACCTCAAGCTTTTCTCTCTCTACGTCCTTGCTTAAAAAGCTTCGTACGCTAACTCTATTTTGTATGCACTGCAAAGTATTCACTAGTGACAACCTCCACAAGTCGAGCAATTACCCGAACAATTTGATTTTTTGCACGAATTTACGGTAAGCGTTCCGCTATATACTTGATCGGTCTTGCCCCCACAATATTTACATGCGGGATACTCGCCGTTAGCCCTTACAAGCTCTTCGTAAACCTTTCCGCAATGAGCGCATCTTAATTCTATAAGCGGCATAATAATCCTCCATATACATATTAGCACACACATTAATAAATGTCAATCCCTAAATCAATCTTATTGTTTTATTTTTTGTAGTATAAAAAAGTGATGAAACAAAAAAAGTGAGCTTTAACCCACTTTTTTGTTCGTCTTATTTAAGCCTCGCGTTCAACCAAGCAACCTTCGTATACTAGCCAGCCCGTTTCAAAATCGTCATTTTTTACGTGCTCGCTAATAAACTCGCTATCAACGTAAATTTTGACTTTTTGCAAAATCTTTACGTTCCAATCATCATCAAAGCAATGGAACGAAAGATTATCCGTATTGCCTAACAGCATAGGAACGTTGTCACCGTATATATTGACAACTTCGAGCGCGTTACAACCAAAGAACGCTCTCTTGCCTATAGACTGCAAATTGTTTCCATCTCTTTCAGATCCAATATTGACGGTAATAAGATTAAGCTCACTAAACGCTTCTTTGGCTATTGTCTTAACGGATGACGGAATATTTATTTCAGTAAGAGCCGTGCAATATTTAAACGCGTTTTGACCTATGGAGGTTATTCCTTCGCCAAAGTCTATCTCAACAAGCAAACTACACGACGAAAAAGCTTCTTCTCCGATTTCGTATTCGCTATCAGGCAATTTTACTGATTGAACCTTGCCGTAAGCAAACGCATAATCGTCTATCAAATTGAGCATAGTCGCGTTAGTAAGATCAAGCACAGAGTAGTTAACATCTTCGTAATGTGAGCCAGCGAAGGCATACGCTCCTATACTTTGGAGCTTACTGTTTTGGCAAACCAATATTTGCTCAACCCCAACGCATTTACGGAAAGCAGACGCGCAAATTTGAGTAATATTGCTTGCGATTTCTATCCTTTTAAGCGCGGTACACGCATAAAAAGAGCCCTCGTCTATTGTCGTCAAATTACCGAAATTAATATTCTTAAGGCTATTGCTTGCGGCAAATGCATATTTACCCGTCGCGCTAAGCGAGCTACAACCGGAAAAATCCAAGCTTTCGATAGCCGTTCCGCAATTATTATCACCGCCAAACGCTAAAAAGCCTATACTACTAAGCGAGCTTGCATTACTTAAATCCAAATTATTGAGCTTGCTTGCGTTAAAGAACGCTTTTTTACCTATGGTAACAATCGACGACGGAGCCTTGAAACTCTCAAGAGCATCATTATATGCGAACGCTCCCTCTTCTATGCAAGTGAGTGCGGCAAAATCTGTAAAAATTATCGAGCTAAGCGAGCTGAATTGTTTTTCGCTACCTGCAAATGCGTACTCGCCTATACAGGTTACCGAGCTCGGTATAGTTATTGATTTAAGGTTAGTGCAGTTATAGAAAGCGTAAGAGCCTATCGTTTGCAAAGAGCTTGGCAACGTTACGCTGATAATATTAGAAATATCTCTAAACGCTCCACTCGAAATTTCAACCACACCGCTCGGCAAATTGACTTCCGTAACCGACTCATCTCTAATGTAAGCTATAATCTTAGTTTGGTCAAGCGAGCACAAAATCCCGTCAACTGCGCTATAGTGCTTATTTCCGCTTTCTACCACGAATCCGGATATTTTTGAGCCGTCAAACGTCCCACTATCACAAAACTCTATAATGCCTGTTTCTCTACTTATAACGATTTCACTAACAACGGGAAGCTTAACTCTAATCACCGTATCAATGCTAAAGGGCGTTATTCCGTTCCCCTTAGAACTAACGTATTCGTGTTGCATAAACACGCTTACGCCTAATTTTGTAAGCGACGCTGGTGTTTTGAACGAAGTAATTCCCGTTCCCATGAAGGCGCAGTCTCCTATAGTAGCAACACTATCAGGAAGCTTTATATCAACAAGCTTGGGACAAAGAGCAAACGCTTCGTTACCTAAGTGCGTGAGCCTTTGACCGTCAAAGATGACGTTGTTAAGCAACGAACAGCTATAAAACGCCTTATCGCATATCGTCGTAAGATTTTCAAAAAGCTCTATAGACTCAATTTTTTCACAGTAAGCAAATGCTTTTTTGCCTATGCAAGTTATGGATTCGGGCAAAGCTACCTGCTGCAAGCTTTTGCAGCCGTAGAAGGTTCCCTCAGGCAAGGAGCTCACGTTTGCCAAAAGCTCTACGCTTACGAGCGATTCGCACCCGCTGAAGACATAATCCTCATCTAAGCTAACGCCTCCTCTCACGCTTGCAATTGCGCTATTTGCAAAGCATTGCGCTCCAAACGAGGTGTTTCCTAATACGCTAATCGAAGTAAGCTTAGTCGATTCGAAAGCGTTTTGTCCGACCATCTTAACCGTTGTAGAAAAGGTCAAATCTCCCGAAAGAGACGAACAATTTTTGAACGCTGAGCTACCGACCTTTATAAGCATAGAAGGCAATTTTAATGATGTCAAGCCGTCGTTGTTAACAAAAGCATAATCGTTAATAATCGTAATATTGTCCGAAAGCGTAAGCGTAAGCGACTGGCTACCCGACTCTCTTCCAAAGGCGTACTCGCCTATTAGGCTAACTCCATTAAGTGTAATGTTAGAAAATTGCTGACCAAAAAACGCATAATTGGGAATTTGATTTACCGAAAGATTAAGGCTGCCCTTTAATTTAGCGCCCGAAAAAGCTTCTTTGCCAAGAGAGTCAAGCTCTAGCTCATCAACATCAAACAATACGTCCTTTTGCGAGCTGTAGCAATAATTGCCGTAATACCACGACGTTACGCCCGCGCCATAGAACGCTCGCTCGCCTATGCTGGTTACACAATTAGGAATAGATATCTTGGTCGTTATAGAACGAGGATAGTTATATGAATTTACATATACCCAGTTAGTATATACGTCCGCTGCAAAAGCATAATCGCCAATAGTGAGCGAAGAAGAGTTTGGCAAATTAATTTCAGGTATTTGCACACCCTCGAATGCATAAGCGCCTATCGACTTCAATGAGCTGTCTTGAGCAAAGGTAAGCGTTACCTCATTAAGAACGTAAGTCCCCTTATAAAACTCTCCCCCAACGTGATTGAACGCATACGCGCCTATCGACTCGAGTGATGACGGCAATCTAATTTCGGTAAGCGCCGAAATGTAAGCGCTCGCGCCCGAATTAGCGTAACGTCCGTAGAAGACATATCCTTCGCCAAAAGTCGCCATAAAAGCGCCTTCTCCAATACTTACAAGTCCTTCGTTAAATGTAACTTGGCTAAGCGCAGGGTTAGCGTAAAACGCATACGCACCTATCGACTTATAGCACGACGGAATATAAAGCGACAAAATATTGTAGCGGCTAAATACTCCGTTGTATTTTTCTCCGGCTGCAATCGCCGTAATAGGCTTACCGTTATATTCGGTAGGCAAAGCAAGCTTAGAGTATCCACCTGCTATTTGGGGCAATTGAGCACCCTCCTTAACGTCCGTTATGGTATACGTACCGTCAAAATTTTGCTCATAATCAAACAAGCTTGCATCCACGCTATCATATCTTTGCATAGCGTAAACGTCAATATCTTCAGTTATGCAGCTGATATTTTCGCTCCATCCGCTAAAGACAAAAAAGTCGCTAACAAATACGGCAGGACTAGTCGCGCTCTCACCCTCAGCTACTTGCTGCTCGCAAATAAATTCGCCGTTAACGTCATAAAAATTTACCGTATAATACGTCGTCGAATAGTGATCTTCACTTTCAGCCCACACAGCGTACAAAACCACATCCTTAGTCACAGGCGCACCAAAGTCAAACTGCTCTCCGCTCTCCGTCGCCCAATACAAGAACTGTTTGCCTTCCGTAGTCGGCTCGCTTGGCATGGGCACCGTTTGGTTTTGCTCAATAGTGACAGTGTAAGGGGTAACGTCGTTTCCGCTAAAAGTAACATAAAAGCTTTCCTTTTCAGGCTCATGAGCGCATGAAACGGAAATTATCGCAATTATTGTAAATATTAAAATTGCAAAAAGCTTCTTCATTACCTACCAATCCTTATATTTTTACTATATATATGTAATCGTTACAACAAAAAAAATCAAGCAAGTAAATGGGGATTTTTTATGTTTTATACAATTCTCATTTATGTACGCAATTTATCACAAATAGTCTATTTTTATATCATAAAACTTTGATTTTTACATTTTTTTACATCTTATTGTATTATCTATATACCGTTATTAAAGGCAAAAAATCGTCGCGAAAATAAACGCACAAAATAAATAAAAAGGGCTTTCTAAAAAGAAAACCCTTTTGTCAATTTATAATCTTAACGCACTACATATTTAACGCTGTTTCTTATTATGCAGCCTTAGTAAGATCTACTTCGTCCCAGTTAATCATATTAGTAAATCCAAGATGCTGAGTCGAAGATTTATAGTAGATAATATATATTCCTTCGCCAATATAGAAAGTATATTGTCCATCGGAGTACATCCAAGAATCAGCAAGATCGCCGTTTAAGGAAATGGAGGTTTCAGTTATTACAATTCTATAGCTGTTTCCACTAACTGCCGTTCCTTCCCAAGTGCCAATATACTCTGTAGTGATGGTTGTGCTCGGTGTTTCAGGCTCGTTGGGAGTATCGGGCTCATCGGGTTCGCTCGGAGTGCTCGATGTCTCACACTGAAGTGTTATCGTATAGCTTCCAAAAGTAAGAGTAATCCACTTGCCTTCTCCCCATACCATTGTATAAGTTGTGCCGTTTGCCTCAAACGAATATCCTTCGCTAAGAGCGGTTATGTTAGTTGCAATATAGTCTGTTCCTAAAGGATTACCAGGTCCAGATACGTTCAATATAATCTCCATTGCGCTTATATCCAATACGTAGTAGAAGCCGTCCCCAGCTGCTTGTTCGTGCCACCAGTAATCTTGGTACTTTTCGTCTATTATAACACCAGGAGTGGGCTGTTCGGGCTCACTAGGAGTGCCTTGCTTAGTAAGCTCTGCGTATCCGGTCATCGTGCCGTTAGTATATACACCAACGTTTGCAGTGCCCATATAGAAGGTAATTTCATAACTGTTGCTTGCCGTTGCGCCTTTAATTATATACGCAGCGCCATCTGCCGCTGTCTCTACCGTTATGCCAGTAAGCGCATTTCCGTCAACCGTAACGCTACTAGTAGTTATTTCTACCGTGCGTGTAACCGATATGTCATAATAGTCCGAACCTGTATATGTTCCTACGTACTGAGCGTCGATAATGCCAGGAGCCGGATCTTCGGGCTCACTAGGAGTGGTTGACTTAGTAAGCTCAGCACAGTCGTTATACGCCCACTCACCTTCAGACATTACATATAAATCTAAGAAGAATATCGAGCCGTCTCTCGACTGATTAATACCGTACTGGGTTCCGTCAATCATAAAGATATATCCTATGGTGTAATTTTCGTCCACCGTGATATTCGTTGCAAGTGTTCCGTTTACTGCAATAGTGCTTTGGGTAATCACAACAGTGTAAGATGCACCACCCTCAACTGTGCCAGTCCAAGTACCTATAAGAGCACTATTAATGGTAAGCGAAGGAGCAGGCTCATTGCCACTCGTTGACAATTCCAAATACGCATCGTCACCAGAAATAACGTTAGATACAGAAAGGAACGTATTAAATTGAGTAACTTTGTAGATAAGGTTATTTGCACAAATAATCTCGTAAATGCCACCCTTATTGCTTACGCTCACAGCCGCGCTATCGTTAATAGTAATAGAATTAGCAGTGATTATAACGTTATATTCAATCGAGCTGTCGTACTCACTTGTGCCTTCCCAAGTACCAATATAGTTACTTTCAAACGAAACCGAACCCAAGCCTACAAATTCAAAGAGGAACGCATACTTATCTTCGTCTAATTCCCAATTAGAACCATTAAGCACGTAGAACTCAATACACGGCTCTGCGCCATAAACGGTAATACCATACTTAACGCCGTTAACCATAAAGGTAATGCCAACATACCACTCGGTAGATGCGTCTTGAAGGTCAGTAGCAACTACGTCGTTAAAGGTAACGCTATTGCCTTCGATCACCACGTTGTATGCGGTAGTTCCATCAAAGCCAAACCAAGTTCCAATAAGACTTGCGTCAACAATTCCTGCTTTTTCAAGGAAAGCTTCGTCATCTTCGCCAATCGCAAGGAAAATTCCACCACCCATAGGCGCGTCCATAGCGTAATTCACAGAGTTGCACACAAAGGTAAATCCGCCAAACTCATCATCCTTAGGTTGAATATTAGTAGCCTCTTGTCCGTTAACAATAATTCCTTCGGTAGTGATAACAATAGTATATTCCGTACCAAGCTCGGATTCACCTACCCAAGTGCCAACAAATTCATTTGCAATTACTACGCCAGAATCTATGCTACCCTTGGTAAGCATGAACATTTGGCTCAAGCCCCTGTTGATAAGAATATAAGCCTCTTCTGTTCCTTCTACAACAACCATAAGCTCGTACGATACGCCATTAATGGTAAAACAATAGCCTTCGCCGTACACTGTACCGCCTGCAGTTATAGCAGTAGCTTCTTCGCCATCAACCGTAATGCTGTTTTCGGTTACAACAACAACACATTCGCCAACGCCCATATTGCTCAAGCCGTTCCACGTGCCAACGAATCTATCGTCAATAAGTACGCCTTCTTCGCCGCCTTCGCTGCCTTGGTCACCACCGCCTTGCTCCTTAGAAAGAACATATGTCACGTTATCTGCTGCGGTTTCTCCGTACATAACGAAGGTCAACGTTCCATCCTGATTGAGCAACATAGCGCCCATAGCCATATCGGAATAGTAAATTTCGTATCCACCATCAGTAACCTCAATCATTTCGTACATAGTTAATTGAAAGATATTCAATATATTTAAGGTTACCATATACTCGCTTATTGTAAGCGAAATTCCCATATCATCTTCGTCCGACAACCATTCGCCTTGATAATCCTCGTCAATTTCCGTAAGAGCGCTCGCGCGGATGTACTGAACAGATGCCACGTCATCCGAAGTTAAATCGCCAAACACCATCATAAACATATCGTCGTACGGTCTGGTAATATAAACATCTTCATCTTGGTAGGTGAAGGTATATCCGCCCATGTCCATATCATTGATGACAACGTCAGCAACAGCTAAGTTCGTTACTGCTGTTCCATCAATTATTATTGCGTTTTGAGAAATAACTACGTTTACTTGCGGATTAATACCGCTACCGTCAAGCAAATACCATTCGCCTTGATAAACGTCTGCAAAAACTATAGCTCCGTTTTCGCCAACAGTTTCGGGCTTCTTAACGTATTCGAGTTCCATTTCGTCAGCGCCATCATCAATAACAGCCTGCAACGAGCTTCCGTCCTGAGCAATTGTTACAGCGAAATCAAGAGCGAAATCGTCTTCTTCGTCGTATTGATCATTGTCGTTATAATCAAAATAGCCCTCGAACTCAATCGTTCCATCGTTACCGTCCCAAGCGATAATCTCAAGGCCAAGTACTTGCACGTCATCAGCGGAAATGGTAATGTCCATCTCACCAAACATTTCGTACGAAATCCAAGTTCCTTGCATCATATCGGGTACGCCAAGCTTATTGGAATTTTCAGTATACGAATGCTGACAACCGTTGCGGTTACACTCATATGTAATAATTCCGGCGCTATTATACGTAGCCGTATTGGAAACTGCTATCGGATTATGCCCTATGGCTTCGATAGGTCTTGTTTCTTTATGCCCTTCGGTAGATTCATCACAGCCCGAGCAAACACGTTCTTCTTCGCCGGCTTGTGTGCACGTTGCGTCTGTTGCTACTGTCCACTCGCCATACGTATGAGTATGATCTTGAGGACAAGCTGTCAAAGACAAAGCCGAAACGACAAGCACAGCCATCATGAATACCGCAAGCATAAACTTACTAGTTTTCTGCTTTTTCATAAAAAAGCCCTCCTTATAAAAATTTCTTGCTATATAGATATAAGATATATTATCGCAAATATTATAATCGTTTTGCCGTAAATTGTCAACTTATTTTTTAAGAAAATTATTGTAATTGTATGCAAGTTTAACCGCAGCTTTTACACAAAGATGACACAACTCACCTCTAATTACGAACACGTAGGCAATATGTTTTGCGACATCCTAAGCGGAGCTCTCCACCATATTCCATCATAAGCCCAGCAGCACGAACTAAGAAAAGAAACAAAAGAAAGCTAAAAAGGCAAAGAAAAAAAGCGTACCCACATGAGATACGCTTCTATATATAATCTTGACAATTA
>JAFVXL010000056.1 GCA_017501145.1 Clostridia bacterium
AGAAAAAAGAGTATCGAAATCAGGGGATACAATTTCAACTGTTCCCATTTTAGCATCCTTAAAGTTTATAAGGTTATTTCTTTTTCCCGTATCAAGCAGTAAATCCGCCCATTTATTTAACTTATCAATATCCATAGTTCTCAATCCTTTGTATATCTTACTTTTTTAATAGGCTTTCAAAAAACGAAAACACAAACACTACAATAAACAGTAATACGTGCATACAATAAACCTCAACATATTTGATAGCCTATTATACCACACTTACTATGACACCATATGTCATATATGCAAAATTCTTAATCGTTTTTTTCTTCGTAATAGTAAGAGTAGTCAACGCCTTTCATGAAGACTTCTCTATCGTTAATTTTGTCCGTCAAAGCGTTTGCTAAAAGTTCTTTAATGGGCGTGCTATCAACTATGCTTTTTCGCATTGCTTCTAAATAATCTTTTTTATCAATTTTAGACCAATCAACACATTTACCCAAATTCTTCTTAAATATCAAGTCAAGCCAAATTCTTGTACTTCTTCCGTTCCCTTCCATGAAAGGATGTGCAATATTCATTTCAACGTACTTTTGCACAATTTCATCAAAAGTGTTTTCGGTCATTTTTTCAATATTATTAAGATTGTCCTCTAAATACATAGCAGGTGCGAAGGCAAAGCCACCTTTTGCGATATTTATTGTTCTTATTTGACCGGCAAAGTTATAAAGTCCACCAAACAAATAAGAGTGAATTTGTTTGAGTCCCTTAACAGTACCAACTTCTATTGAGTCAAGCAACGAGCTATCAAACAGCGAATATGCTTTTTGCTTACTCTTTCCGTCAACGCTCTCCTCACTTCTTGTAAGCCACGCTATAAACTCTGAACTGATTTTACTTGGAAATTCTGCAAGCAAAGTCATAACCCCATCAGAATCAATCGCATCGGACTTATATTTTTTGCCGTCACTTGCTGTGATTTTCAGTTGGGTAGTGACACTAACCAACTGGCTATTTTCTTTCTTTAATTTTGCTTTAAGATACTTCCAGTAGTTTCTTGCCTTTTCATAAGAGGGTTCTTTTCTAATAGCAGAAATAATATCCAAAACGCTAAAATACCAAGTATTTTTATCGTCAACCCAAACGGCTCTTACTGGCGTATCATTAAAAAATCTAATTGAAATTTTTGACATTAAATTTTACCTCGTTTCTTAATAATGTTTTTAGTTTATTCATTAGATTCTCCTACTTAGACACACAATAGTCTCGACGTGTACAGTCTGGGGGAACATATCATAAACCTTTACGCTATCTACTTTGTAGTCGGAAGATAAAATTTTCAAATCTCTAGCGAGCGTTGCGTCGTTACAGCTTACGTATACTATTTTTTGCGGCTTGAGCTCTAGCGTTGCGGCAAGAGTGTTTTCGTCTACGCCCTTTCGGGGTGGGTCAAAAACAACGGTAACGGACCTAAGATTTTTTTTGGCAAGGCGCGGAAATTCCGTTTTGCAGTCACCGCAAATAAAGCTTACGTTATAAGCTCGCTGCTCGTTTGCGCGTCTATTTGCTTCGTCCACAGCTTGCTTAACTATCTCTATTCCGTACACCGTGTTGGCCTGGCTTGCGATTTTTAAGGTAAGATTGCCTGCGCCGCAATAAGCGTCTATAACGGTTTCGCCTTGCGTATTTTTTAGAACCTCGTTATAAAGCTTTTGTTCTATTTCGTCGTTTACTTGATAGAACGACGCAGGATGAAAATCCGGATATTCCCCTTTGCCACCAATAAGGTAAAATTCGTCGCTTAAAATAACGTTATTGTTTTTTGTATTTACGTTTTGATACAGCACAAAGCTGTCAAAAGGAATATAATCCAAAAATTTATCTATCTTTATACGCTTGCTTGTTACCAGCGTAATGCACATGCTGCCGTTTTTTTCGCGCGCGACGATATGACGAATATCTCCCTTTACTTCGTCATAGCCGCTTAGGTTATAGTCCGCCATATAGTTGCGGAGCGCCTTTATAAGCAAAGCGTTCCACTCCTTTTGTAATAGGCAGTCTTGTATATCGACAACGTCATGAGAATTTTCCTCATACAAGCCGATTTTTTTGTCCCTTACGGGAAAGCTAAGCTTGTTGCGGTAACGAAAAATATCACTTGACGGAACTATCTCGTCAATTTCGACGTCAATACCGCCCACCTTTTTTATATTTTCTTTTACCTTTTGAGCCTTGTATTCTAGTTGCGCATTGTAGTTAAGATGCTGTAAGCTACAACCGCCGCACTTATCAAAATACTTGCATTGAGGCTTGATTCTGTCCTTGCTCGGCTCAATAACCTTAACTAGCCTAGCCTTGTTGAAAGATTTTTTTACAAGCTCTGTTTTTGCAAAGACCGTTTCGCCCGGGAGCGCTCCCTTAATAAAAACAGCCTTGCCGTCATCATGGGTTACGCCTTCGCAAAAAGCTCCGAATTTTTCTATAACGTACTTTTTACTGTTCATTTGTTTTGATCTTCCTAGTATCTTTCCTTAATCTGTCTTTCTACAATACGTTTTACTTCCTTTTCCTTGATAGACGCGCGCTTATCGTAGTTGTGCTTACCCTTAGCAAGCGCGATTTCTACCTTGACGTGATTGTCCAAAAAGTAAATTTTTGTAGGAATAAGCGTATAACCCTTTTCCTTTACCTTGCCGATTAGCTTGTTTATTTGGTATCTATGCAAAAGCAGCTTGCGCGGTCTTTTTTCGTCCTTGTTAAAATAGCTACCTTTTTCGTATGAAGTAACGAAGCAATTTTTCAAAAAAACCTCGCCTTTTTCTATATCGCAGTAGCTGTCCTTAAGGTTGACCTTGCCAAGCTTGATAGACTTAACCTCAGAGCCGACTAAACAAATACCAGCCTCGAAGGTTTCTTCTATAAAATAATCAAAATATGCCTTTTTGTTTTGTTGAATTAGTTTTTGTCCCATTTAATTTACCTTTTTTTACAAAAAATAAACATTTTTTATTTTTTTATTTTTTATAGCCACTCTACTTGCCTACGCAAAAAGAAGAAAAAATTTCGGCTATAATTTCGTCGCTGCCTATTACGCCGGTAACTAAGCCTAAGGAATCAAATGCATCACTTAAATCTACGGCAAAGCAGTCGGCTGTATTTTCGTTAATTAACGCTCTTTGTAAGCTTTCTTTACTTTGCTTTAGCGCTTGATACTGTCTAAGATTGTTTATCTTTAAGCCGCCTTGTTCAAAGTCGGTTAGCTCATAAATTTTTTGCTTTAGCTCCTCTATTCCTATTCCGTTTTTTGCGCTTACGTTAAAATTTATTCCACTTTCTTTGTCACATTTGTTAGTTACTAATATGACGTTTTTGCCACTAAGCGAATATTCGTCGCCGCTTATTCCTACTCCTATCACTACGTCAGCATTTTCCTTTTCGTTAAGGGCGAGCTCTATGCCTTCCTTTTCGGCCCTCGTTGCTCCCTGTCTAATGCCTGCCGTGTCTGTCAAAACAAACCTTCGTCCTTTATAAATAAACTCGCTTTCTATAACGTCGCGTGTTGTTCCTGCCGTTTCGGTAACTATTGCTCTTTTGTAACCCAAAAGCGCGTTAAACAAGCTGCTCTTGCCAACGTTTGGCTTGCCGGAAATAACTATCTTGATTCCGTTTTTTATTTTTTTTCCGTCCTCGTAGCTGTCTATAAGCGCGGTAATTTTTTTGATAATTTGTTCTATTGTTTTTTTTGCAGAGCTTATCGTTTGAATTTCTATGTTTTCTTCGGGATAATCTATTGCTACCTCAACTGCCGCAATAACCTTTTTTAGCTCGTTTTGAATTTCTTCTATTTTTCTTTTTAGCTCTCCGTCAGCATTTTGGTAAGCATTGACCGCTTGCTCTACCGTTTGAGAATTGATAAGATCAATAATTCCTTCCGCTTCGGTAAGGTCTATTCTTTTGTTTTGGTACGCGCGCAAGGTAAACTCACCGCGGTCTGCCATTTGTGCGCCGTTGTTTATAAAGAATTTTATTATTTCTTCTACTATAACCCTTGAGCCGTGACAGTAAATTTCTCCACCTTGCTCACCTGTATATGATTTTCCTTCTTCGTACCAAACAACTACGCACTTGTCCTTGATTACGCCGGTATCCGCAACTACATAATAGGACTTTCTCGCTATATCTAATTTTTTTGAGCAAAGCTTTTGTATAAGCTCTTTGCATCCTAATCCGCTTATTCTTATAACCGCTATTGCTCCGCCTATCGGAGTAGAAGGCGCTACTATAATTTTACTCATAATATAGGTTTTAACCTCGGCTTGTTGCCGCCTCTTGGATATCCCTTGGGAGATTCTTTTATCTTTTTTATAATAACGAAGTTTCTTATAATTTCTTCGTTTAGTTCTATTTGCTTTATTTCTTCTAGCTTACCACCAATAACATCTATTGCTTTTTTTGCATTATCTAATTCTTCACTTATTTGCGTAGACTTATACGCAATCATAAATCCGCCTATCTTTACAAAAGGCAAACAATATTCGACCAAAACGTTAAGCGGCGCTACTGCTCTTGAAGTAACAACGTCGTATTTTTCTTCTTTATTAAGATCTTCTATCCTTTTATGAATAGCCTTAATGCCACTTAACTTAAGAGAACTAATTACCTCGTTAAGAAAAGTAACTTTTTTGTTAACGCTGTCCACCATAGTTACGTCAATATCGTTTCTTACTATTTTAAGCGGAATTGCAGGAAAACCAGCTCCGCTTCCTATATCCAAAACTGCGCTATTATTAGGTATAATATCGCTTGCTAAAATGCTATCCTTAAAATGCAAAAGCTCAACCTTTTCTCTATCGGTAACTGAAGTAAGATTAAACTTTTCGTTCCAAGAAACTAATAAATCATAATATAAATCAAATTTTTGCTTAATATCCATTTTTTAATTATACACTCTTTTTATAATAATGTCAAGACATAACTTTTTTGTATATATAGTTATATATAATTAAATAGAAGTAAAAGATATAGTATGTATTGTTAAAATGTAGAATTTTATTTTTAGGTCAAAAAAGCAAGAAAAAGTAAAATAATTTTATCAAAACTATCAAAAATCAATAAAATTTAGCTAAAATTATAGTGGATAAAAAAGTGAAGAAAAAAAGATAAAATCTTAACATTGTTAATAACTTATTTTTTATAAAATAAAAGAGATAAATAAAAAAATTTATTAGGTTGAGTTATAAACTTTTCTACAATATTAACAAGATTGTTAATAAGTTTTATTGTGAAAAGGTGAATAAAAAAAACGCCTTTTTTAAGGCGATTTTTTAAGATGAAAATTTATTAAGCGTAAACCAAAAGGTAGTACCTTTATTAAGAGTGCTGTCTATTCCGTATTTTGTCTTGTGTCCGTCAAGGATAATCTTGACAATATTAAGGCCAAGTCCGGAGCCGACAATGTTTCGCTTCTTTTGGTTAGTGCGATAGTATCTATCCCAAACTGCATCTATTTCGTCAGGGGAAATTCCTTTACCCGTATCGGAAATTTCTATCTTATACGAATTACCTTCGTCCTTGCAGCTAACCGAAACGAGCTTGTCTTCGCCTGTATAGTTAAGAGCATTTCCTATAAGATTATAAAGGACTTGTTCTATCTTTTGATAGTCGCCGTAGCAAAGTGCTTGCTCTGAACAATGTAATTCAAATTTGTATCCCTGAGTTTCGCTCATTATACTAAATCTGTGTACGACTGTTTTGCATAGCTCGGCAATATCAAACTTACTTTCGTTAAATTGAGCTGTTCCTGACTGGAGCTTACTAAGATTTTGGATATCTCCAACAAGCAACGAAAGTCGCTTCGTTTCGTCAATGATTATTTGACAATGCTTGTTGCGCTTTTCTGGAACGTTGCCCGATAGATCGCGAATCATTTCACCGTACGCCTGAATCATAGTAAGCGGTGTACGAAGGTCATGGGAAACGTTAGCAATAAAGTCTCTACGCATTTGATCAGTTTTGCTTAATTCTTCTTTTGCAAAGTTAAGAGAGTGAGCAAGCTCATCTACTTCTTTGCACGAGTTAGATTCGAACGTAATATTAAAGTCGCCTGTAGCAAGATGATTAGCAGTAGCGGCAAGACGGTTGATGGGATTAGAGAGATTTCGAGCAAAAATCAACGCCATCGCGATAGTAATGATTATAATAACTATCGTCACAAACAAAAGCATTTGTTGAAAAAGTGACGTCGTGTAGTTAGAAGTAGAAATTGAAGCAACCATACAAAAATAATATTTTAAGTTTGCGCCCGGTCTTCCTTTTAGCTCTCCGCCATAAACAAGTGTGTCAGTTGTAGAGTCTTTGTCACCTTCTTCTAAGAAGGTAAATTCTTTTTCTTCGTCCATATTCTTTAAGGAGCTCAAAAACTCTTGTAATCTTTCGTTTGACCAGTTAATCGAATTTATTGATGTATTTTCGCTTGAATAGAAAGGAGTGTACATAGACAAGGAATAGCGCGAAGGCATTATATAATCGCCGTCTTTGTTTTGTATAATGTCGTTAATATTAAAGCTGAATACATAAATATTGATATTTTGTTCTTTTGCGGTAGGCTCAAAATATTTCCAGTTGCTTGGCAACGTATAATCAAGATCCAAAAGCTCAGCGCTCACAGACTTAAGATGAGACTCCTGTCGCTCGTAGTACATTACGTCAAAAAAGATAAATTGAAAAAGCCACAATAGCATCAATATTATTGAAGCCATTATGGCGAAAAAAAGCCAAATCTTAAATGATAGCGGAACAAGCCTTTTTTTAGATTTCGATTTTATAACCGAGCCCCCTTAATGTAATTATCTTGTTGCGATAAGGTCCCAAAGAAGCGCGAAGCATTTTGATATGAGTATCAACAGTGCGGTCGTCCCCATAAAAATCGTATCCCCAAACTTCGTTTAGCAACTTTTCTCGCGAGATGGCAATACCGGCATTATTTACGAGATAAAACAATAGCTCGTACTCCTTGGGAGTCATAAAAACCTTTTTTCCGTCAATAAGAACATTTCTTCCTGCCATATCAATTTCGAGTCCTTCCGAAACGATATGCTTACCGTGATGTTTGCCCCTTCTAAGAATAGCGCCAATACGCGCCATTACTTCTTTGGGCGAAAACGGCTTTGTAACGTAGTCGTCTACACCGAGCTCAAAACCAAACAGCTTATCATACTCTTCTACACGGGCAGAGAGCATAATTACCGGAGTGTCTTTCGTCTTTTTGATTTCCTTAACAGCAGAGAAGCCGTCAAGCTTTGGCATCATAACGTCCATGAGTATAATATCAAAATCGTTTTCGCGAGCAAGCATAACCGCGTTCATACCGTCGACAGCTTCCATAACGGAGTGGCCTTCGAATTCTGCATAATCGCGTAATACACTACGAATATTCTCTTCATCGTCAACAATTAAAATTTTAGCCATGGAATCCTCCTACGTACAAATATTCATCGTTAGTATAAAGCATTTTCACAAAAAAGTAAAGAGATTTTTGGTAGGTGATAAAAAAACGAAAATTATTTTTATTGTTATCAAAAAGATTACTTAAATAAAACATTAGCTTTTGCGGAAAATAATAGTGCAATATTCTTGCAAAAAACAGTTTTTTTTATTATAATTAGTTTGTAAAAATTGGAGGCAAACATGGAAGAAAAAATTCAGGGATTTAAATATCTTATTTCTCTTAGCTACGTTGCTATCGACAGAAGCGATGCTGATCCGGAAGTAAAACGCAACCTTACTTTTTCGGTATATAGCTTTGGCTTGCTTTTTGAAAGCGGCGAGATGACCGAGCCAAATAATCTTGTTATAAAGAATAGAGCTTGCTATCTTATTAAGCCCAATCAGCACCCGTCGTATAACGATAACAAAGAGTACTTTGATTCGCTCAAAGCGGATGAGCATACCTTTGTTAAAGGCGGTGGCGTAACAGTTGGCGAATTTATTAAGCTTGATGCAGGTGGATATTTGTGGCGCAAATGTGTAGAAAGCGGTTTGCTTAGCGGAGTTGATGCAATAGAGCCCACTAAGTATTCGCTTTATGAGCTTGTGTATAGACTTTTGACGCTTAGTAGTGTAACTGACGAGCTTAAGGCTATGTGGTACATTTTCTTCCCGTACGTAGTTGGTATGGGCGCGCCACATGAAGAAGAAATTTATTATAAGCTTAGAGCCATAGTGCTCACCGAAGAAAACTTTAAGAACGTTCTTGAGAGCAAGTACAGCGACCGTATTTTTGTAAGCACTAAGGACATGGTGCTTGGCGGAACTGATCCTATCGTTATCGACTGGTTCTTGGAGTACACCGAATGGAAAAACGAAAAAAACGAAAAAGGAATTTCGCGTGAGCTCGAAAAGTACCAACGTATGCTTGTGCTTGGCGACAGCGAGTATGTTGTTAACGGTACGGAAAAGATGCTTGATGTTTTCCCAGACAACGAAGACATCTTTATGCTCAATATGTCGGCAAAGGTTGCACTTGCAGGCAAGATGGAAGAAAGCGAAAGAGAGAAGATTTTTGATGAAATAATTCTCGCTGCTCAAGAAGCGTTACCCTCTCCCATTAAGAAGAAAAAGAACTATATTGCCTATTACCTTGGACTTGCTTTCCTTGGGAAGAAGGAATTCGAAAAAGCAGAAAATAGCTTTAAGCTCGCCCTTACCTATGACGAAAAGTTTGAGCTTGCTCAAATGATGCTTAAAGGTATGAGCAAGCTGGAAACTAATAAATAAATATAGATTAGTTGCTTATAATTAGGCAGTAAGATTATATAAGCAATTTAAGGACAAAAAACGCAGGCTTTATTACCTGCGTTTTTTGTTTTATAAAAAAAAACTTAAGGTAGCTCTATTATTAGGATAATAATTTTTTTATCAAGGTGATTGATCTTTGTAGTGTTTTTATAAAGCAATAAGTCAATGCGTGCTCTGCTTGCGATTGCGGCTGCTTAACTAAAATAGTAGCTATCCAAAGTAAAACGGCAACCACCTTCGCCAAGGTCAAAGCAAAGACACGAGGCCAAAGCAAAACGGTAAGTTTTAAGCTAATCAGAAAGGTTCAAAGAAAAGTGGCAAGACCAAAGCAAGAACGAGAAAAACGCATAAAAAAATCGGCAAGTTAACCTTGTCGACTTTTGGTCGGAGTGAGAAGATTCGAACTTCCGGCCTCATGAACCCCATTCATGCGCGCTACCAAACTGCGCTACACCCCGTAAGCGTCATATACTGACGCGCTATAATTTGGTCGAGGTAGCGAGATTCGAACTCACGGCCTCTTGGTCCCGAACCAAGCGCGCTACCAAACTGCGCTATACCTCGCAAATTTGCTAAATGAGTATAGCACATTGATTTTCAAAAAGCAAGTGTTTTTTATCGGCTGAGGTGTATTTTTTGTATAAAAAATTGAAAAAATAATCAAACAAAAGTGACAGTAATATTATCATAACTAAGCAGAGGGGGAGCTTTTTTGCAGATAGAGAGAAAAAAGATACATATAAATAGGTTATGATATAATAACTAAGGAGCATTTCCTAAGCCTGCGCTTGGCAGGCTTGGCAGTTATCTGCTTATTGTGGTGTTGTCACTCTTGCGGTCGCGCAGCTCCTTGACGGGATGCGGAGAAATTTCAAATCGGTAGTCTGTACCAAATTCCGAAATATAGTTTGAGATTACGTTGTGGCTTGCTACAATCGTAGGCATCTTGTTAACCAAATTATTATATTTGAAAAACTCATAGTCTTCAGGCAAGTCGGCTACCTTGGCATAGTCTTCGAGCATAGCAGTATTTTTGATGGTCTTAGCCAAAACCTCTCTAACGTATTGTTTGTTACGTTCTGCGTGCTTGTCAAAGGCAAGCAGCTCAGGGAAAGTACCTTCGCCTACTACCTGCTGATATTCCTTATTTTCATACTTGTTGAGTAGCGCCACAGCCTTGTGAAGATGCGCAAGCTCTTGCATAAAGCACTGCTCGAATACCTTGCGTACATTTTCGTCAGTTTCATCGTTCATAAGGCTATAGTAGAGATAGCATTCGGTATATTCGTGCATAAGCAAGCACTCTAACCACGTACTGTTTGTGTCGTTGAGCGAGCCATATTGCGATACGTGCTGTTCTTCTATCATAGCAATTTCGCTAAATAGCTTTCTTCCAAGGTCTGACGTATAGAAAGAACCAAGATTCATATAATAGTTCATAGTCTGCTGCTCGGCTGCCGTTATTATCATACAATTGAGCTTAGTTGCAAGGTCGGCCTTATTCATATTGATGTGGCGACGAATATCGTCAAAGGGATGACGGTGCTCGGCAATAGTTGGACGGCCGGGCATAATTTCGGTATATCCACCAACAAGCATCTCGCCTTTTGCGCCTTGCTCCATTTCTAATAAATCTGCAAATCTATACAAGTGGTCGAAGTCTTCAAGTAGCGCAAAGTCAAGCGCTGCCTTGACGTATTTGTCTGATTCCATTAGCGCAAGATTAGCAGTTAGGTCAACGGCAACTTGCTCGTACGAAATAGTTACTTCTAACAAGTTCTCGTCCTTTGGCTTAAGCGACGCAAGCTTTTTATGTTGCTGTTGCTCGCTACGGCGCACAGCAGCAAGCTCACGGCGCAAGTCGTTATTGTCACAATGGCGCGAGAATTGATGTCCGTACCATACAGATTCAAATTCAGCGCCAGAAGCTAAAATAATGCGTACCTTGGTGTAAGGCGAGACAGCGCATTTGTCATAAGGTTTTTGACAAAGCTGCTTCCAGTTTTCGTAGCATTTTTCAAGCTTAGGAGCTTTTTCATTAAAGGGATTAATACTCATAAATTACCTCCAAAATTTACATAACAGTATTTTTGTCATTTTAACAAAAAACTATTCAAGCCTTGCAAAAAATGCATTATGAAATTATAACTTTTCTCAAAATGTCAAAAATTTTGCCGCGAAAAAAGCTCACAAAAAAGCGATAGTTATAAAAATATAATTTTGTATTTTTGAAAATTTCTTGTTAATTTTTTAACTTGTACAAATTTTGACTTATAGTTTTTAACGTATAAATTATCATACAAATAATCACTTGTGATACAAAAGCTTTGACAATATCAACAAAAATTTACTCACAAAATAGTCCACAATTATACAAAAACAATTATACATACATTGTGTATAACTATACTTTATCAACAATTATACAAACAAACTTATATATTCTAAAAAAAGCTACGGTTTCAAAGATTTTCTTCAATGTTTCATGTGAAACATTTTAGGGCAAAAATTGCACATATTTTACAGTAAAATCAAATAATTACAACAAAACAATACAAATTATTAAAAATGTTCCATGTGAAACATAGAAAAAAGCCCTTAGCTGTATTTAGCTAGGGGCTTTTTGTGCGTCTAATTTTGTCGATAAATTATAGTGTTTGTTTGTCTTCTAACGATTCCAGGATTTCGGCTATTCTATCAAGGTCATCGCGGTTGTAGTAGTCTATATATATGCGTCCTTTCTTGTCGTTGCCAAGAACTGATACCTTGGTAGCAAATGTGCGTTGCATTCTAGCGACTAAGTCTTTGAGCTCCAAGCTTTGTTCGCGCGCTACCTTAGCCTTGGGATTGCGGTACGCCTTGACTAATTCTTCAAACTTGCGTACGCTGAGCTTGCCGTCTACACCCTTGAGAGCGAGAGCGCATTGCGCTTCGGCGTCGTCCATCGAAATAAGCACCTTAGCGTGTCCTGCCGAAAGTCTACCAGCTGCGATTAAGTCAATAACGGGTTGAGGTAGGGTAAGAAGACCTAACGTGTTGGTTACAAGCGTCCTGCTTTTGCCAATACGTTCTGCAACCTTTTCTTGCGTGTAATCACACTCTTCCATAAGCTCCTTGATGGCGGTAGCGGTCTCAATCGGGTTGAGATCCTCGCGCTGTAAGTTCTCGATAAGCGAAATCTCACGAATTTGCTCCTTGGTGTAGTTGCGTACGATTGCCGGTATGGTCTTAAGTCCTGCGCGCTTAGATGCTCTCCATCTGCGTTCGCCCGCAATAATCATATAACGGTCGCCTTTTTCTACCAAAATGATAGGGGTGATAACACCGTGGATACGAATGCTATTGACTAATTCGCTAAGAGCAACCTCGTCAAAGTTTTTGCGTGGTTGATCCTCGTTGCGGTCTATTTTGTCAAGAGCGATTTCTACGGCTGTGTTGCCGACGCCTATGTTTTCGTCATCATTAAAGTCCAAGTCGCCTAAAAGCGCTCCTAAGCCTTTGCCTAATCCTTTCAAAGCCATATTAGTTACCTCATTAGATTTGATACGCGTATTATATCATAAGTTGCGCTATATGTCAAACAAAATAATGCTGTTTTGCGTATATGTTATGAAATAATAACAAATATTTTGCGCTTCAAATTTATTGCTTTTCCTTGCAATATTTTCAATAAAAGCCGTAGTTTATAGCCAATTTGTTTGGTAATGGTTGTATTTTGGCTTGTATTGACAAATTTTTGATGGGCTTTTTGGTGGATTTGAGATTTGCAATATATAAGGAAGCTGATATATGGGCAAAATTTTTTAGAAATCGTTAGTCAAAACAAAATCTCACAACAAAAAACCGTTCCCACGTTGGTGGAAGCGGTTTAGGGATAAGCTTAAGAAGAATTTAATCCTTGCAGTATTCATAATACAGTTCGTTGACCTTTTGTCTGTATATTTCAGCAATTTGTGTTCTAGACAGCTTTTGCTTAGCTAGCTCATTGACGTACAGAGGCTTGCCTATGCAAAGTATTCGCTTTTTGAGCTGATAATAGACGGGATAAACAGGAAGGTCTTCGCCAGTTTTTGAATAATAGACTTGCGCCAAAAGCACGAAACCAGGAAAAAATTCGGTTAGCTCGTCGAAGTAACCATCGTTAGAGTTTTCGGGAAATATCAAAACGGCAGCGTTTTGGTTAAGTGCGTCAACGCTTTTGTTTATCGTAGGCAATAGCTTGCCGTCGGTGTAGGTGGGCAAAATTCTCATACCTTTATAAATAAATTTGTTAAAAATTGCCTCAAACCACGCCTTAGAGGTAGCCTTTCTCTTGGACAAACCGATCTTTTGCATATAGAAGATGTCGCGAAGATAGTGAAATCTTTCGCTGTATGTACCTAGCATTTCGCCCGCGCCCCATACACAATGGTAAAGAGGGAAGTGCATTTCGAGCGCCATGGGGCCCCATTTGCCGTTGTGGTTAGCAACGAGTATGGATTTTTTTTCTAATTCGCCAGCAAGGTTAATTATCTTCTTGGGCTTTTTTACGAACAACCGTAAGATGCCTTTTACTACACCAAAAATGGGCTGTTTCTTATGCAAAACGATCGTATTTTTGTTTTTCTTTTTGAGGGTAGCGGAAGGCTTCAATCCCCCGCAATCCTCAAGAAATTCCTCGTAAGACATCACTTTTACCTCCACTAAAAAGCTTATTGTGCTAAATAATGTGTATAACAATATATATTATATCATATTTTGCAGCTTAATGCAAGATAATTGAGAAAAATTGGAAGAAAAAAAAGCAAAGGCGCAGCAAATAGCGACAGTCAAAGATAAATAATAAAGCTCCTTATGATATCGGCGCAAAGAAATATTGAAGAAAATATAAAAAAGAATATAAGTTCGCTTTTGTGATTAAGTATAAAAGGCAGAAAAAAAGACCGCCCTTTTTAGCGATCTTTTGAAAAAATTATTTGCAAAAAATATTGTGATTATCTGCGTTTTTGGAACTTGCCGTCCTTCTTATGTACGACGAGATTGAGGTCTTGCTTTTGACTAAGCTCTTGCGCAATTTCGAGAGCCTCGCGCTTGGTTCTAACTCTACGTATTACGCGCTTAGCATTATCCTTTCGCACTTCCCACGTCTTGGTTTCGCGATCGTAAAGTATGCGATAGCTTATAGTTCTACGTTTAGTAGGAGCTGCACTCTTTTGCTCATCCTTATTTTCATCTACGTCCGCAGCCTCAAAGGTAAGCTCTTCTTCAGCGTCGTCGGTTAGAAGCGCTTCTTCAATCGATTGAACTTGCTCGGGCTCGGTCGGTTGCTCGCGCTCAGCCGGTTGCTCAGGCTCGGTCGGTTGCTCGCGCTCAGCCGGTTGCTCAGGCTCGGTCGGCTGCTCGGGCTCGGTCGGTTGCTCGGGCTTGGTCGGTTGCTCGGGCTCAGTCGATTGCTCAGGCTCGGTCGGTTGCTCGGGCTCGGCCTGCTCTTGCACTGCGTTTCGCAGCGCGGCCTTTTCCTTTGCTGCCTCATCAACCGTGCGGTCTATTTCGTCGGGAGTGTAGGTGGAGGGCTTGTTTCTCTTTTTTGTAGCAACGATAATAATTATCACAAAAGCGATTATCATAGCCCCTACTATAAAATACACTAAATTATCTAACAAAAATTGCCCAATAGAGCTAAATAAAAATTTTGCCATAAAAAACTCCTTTTGCCATTGATTAAAAGAATTATACAACATCATTAAAAAAATGTCAATATTACGCAACGAATTTTTTTGATAAAACAAAAAATTCGCTTAGCAAAAAACCAAGTTTTTAGCAAAATTCAAAAGAAAAAGCAGGGCGTTAAAGAACGATTAAAAATAATTAAAAAATTGCTACGATTTATTTGATTATTTTAACAAACGGTGGTATAATGATTGAAAGAGTTTATAAGGAGTAGTGTCGTGGCAAGAATAAAGAAGGTTCCGTCCAAGGTTATTATATACGATAATTTGAGCGACGTAATGAAAAGAATATACGACGAAAAGTATGGCGAGTTCTCGCGAAAGACCATTTTGCAGCTCAGAGAGATGGCGCAAGAAATGGGAGTTGAATCGCCTACCACCGTACCCAAAGCCGAGCTGCTTAAGCGAATTACCGACTGGGAAATAAGCAAGTATTTGCCCAAGGACGAAGACGAAGCCTTAGGCGAATATACGGTTGACCTTAGCGAAGTGCCTAACGAAAGAGTGAAAGGTATTTTGGAAGAAAAGAACGGCGAATATTATGTAGGAGAAGCATTGGTTCCCGTTCCCGTCTTAAAGGGCGCAAGACTTAGAATAGGAGATTTGGTAGAGGGCGTTTGTACAGTAGGCGCGGCGAGAGTTTTGGTAGTGGTCAACAACGTAGACGGAGAAAGCGTAAAGGCAAGTAGAGAAAGCTTTTCGACGCTAAAGAGCAGTCCGCGTCGCGAATTTGGACAAATGCTTGTGGGCACAGAAATAGGCAAGGCCTTGCCGGACTTGCAAACGGGAGAGCGGGTTATAATCAAGAACATGACTATAGAGATGGCTAACGCCATAACGCTTGCGCCCGTGGCGAGCGTAGGCTTATTTATGGGAATAGCTCCCGAAGACGAGCACAAAATTGCCCCCGCCAACTTCGTAATACCGTTCGACTGCTCAGAAACTGAGAGCGCGCGCATAGCAAAGCTCGCTTTGTCGAGAGCAAAAAGGCTTGCAGAGCGCGGCAAGGACGTCATTATGGCGGTTTATGGATATGATTATATAGCCAATCGAGATATAGAGCGAGCTCTGTTTGGAGCAGGAAGATGTTTTAGTCGCGGAAGCCTTACGATTATTGCTGATGTGGATGAAGACAAAGACGGTGGAATTTACGCTAGGACAGCGACAACGATAGTATAATAGGCATTTATAGAGGTATTTATGGGAATTTTATCAATGATTAAAGGCGGCGACAACCGCAGACAGTTAAAAAAGCTAGAAGCAATAGCCTTCAAGGTAGATAGCTTAGAAGAAAGCATGAAAAGTCTTACTGACGAACAGCTCAAAGCAAAAACGCAAGAGTTTAAGCGTAGACTTACCGAAAATTACGAAACGACTGACGATATTTTGCCCGAAGCGTACGCAGTAGTGCGAGAGGCGAGCAGTCGTGTGCTTGGCATGCGCCACTTCCACGTGCAAATTCTTGGCGGTATTGCGCTCCATCAAGGAAGAATTGCAGAGATGCGTACCGGTGAAGGTAAAACGCTCGTTTCTACCTTGCCTGCGTATCTTAACGCGCTTACCGGCAAGGGCGTTCACGTAGTAACGGTCAACGATTATCTTGCTAAGCGTGACGCCGAGTGGATGGGCAAGGTTCACCGTTTCCTTGGTCTTACCGTAGGCGTAGCGGTAGCAGGCATGAACTCCGAGCAAAAGAGAGAAGCGTACAACTGCGATATTACCTACGCAACCAACAACGAGCTTGGCTTTGACTATTTGCGTGATAATATGGTCGTTTATAAATCGGCGCTCGTTCAGCGTGGTCTTAACTTCGCGATCGTAGACGAAGTGGATAGCATTTTGATAGACGAAGCGCGTACTCCGCTTATCATAAGCGGCGCGGGCGGCAAAAGCAGCGATATGTACGGGGTAGCCAATAGATTCGTACGTACGCTCAAGGCGTCAACCAACATTGACGACGAAGGCAAGGCGGCTGAAGGCGAGGAGTCTAACGGAGATTACGAAATTGACCGTAAGAAAAAGGCAATCAACCTTACCGAGCGCGGTATAAAGAAGGCGGAAAAATTCTTTAATGTAGACGATCTTACGAGCGTAGACCACTCTGAGCTTAATCACTATATCAACAACGCCCTTAGAGCGGTATATATAATGAAAAGGGACGACGATTATATCGTTCGTGACGGCGAGGTTTTGATCGTTGACGAGTTTACCGGCCGCGTTATGATAGGTCGTAGATATAGCGACGGTCTTCATCAAGCGATAGAAGCAAAGGAAAACGTTAGAATTCAGAACGAAAACCGCACCAGAGCGACTATTACCTTCCAAAACTACTTTAAGCTTTATGGTAAGCTTTGCGGTATGACGGGTACGGCAAAAACCGAAGAAACGGAGTTCCGCGGAATTTACGGACTTGACGTAGTGGTTATTCCGCCTAACAAAACGTCCCAACGTATTGACGAAAACGACGCGGTGTTCCCGTCTGTTAAGGGAAAGTTCAATGCGATATTAGAAGATATCGAGGAGTGTTATAAGGCAGGACAGCCCGTGCTTGTAGGTACGACCACCGTAGATAAGAGCGAGGAAATAAGCAAAATGCTTAATGCTCGCCGTATTCCGCATAACGTGCTTAACGCCAAGAACCATCAGCGCGAGGCTGAAATCGTAGCGCAAGCAGGCAAAAAGCATCAAGTAACTATTGCAACCAACATGGCAGGCCGTGGTACTGACATTTTGCTTGGCGGTAACGCTGAGTATATGGCGCTCGAGCGTATGCGCAAGCAGGGCATGAGCGAAGAAGCTATTTCGTTCGCAACGTCTTATCATCAGACGGACGACAGCGAGGTGCTTGAGGCAAGAAGAATTTTTAAGGAATATTACGATTCGTTCAAGGGCGAAATCGAGAAGGAAAAGCAAGAGGTTATCGCAGTAGGCGGCTTGCGTATCATAGGTACAGAGCGTCACGAATCACGCCGAATCGACAACCAGCTGCGTGGTCGTGCAGGCCGTCAAGGTGACGTAGGTAGCACCAAGTTCTATCTTTCGATGGAAGACGATATGATTAGGCTTTTTGGCGGAGACCGCATGAAGCGAATTGCCGAAATCTTTAAGCTCGAAGAGGATATGGCTATTGAGGTTAAGATGCTCACTAAGGGTATAGAGAACGCTCAAAGCGAGCTTGAAGGCCGAAATTATCGCATACGTAAGCAGGTTTTGGAGTACGACGACGTAATGAACGTTCAGCGTCATACCGTATATTCGGAGCGTAACCGTATTCTTATGGGCGAGTCGGTACACGAAACAATCGTCAATATGATGAAGGGTCAATGCGAGCTTATAGTAGAATCGTACACCAATCCTAAGGTGGACTGGTCAGAGTGGGATTATGACGAGCTTAACAAGGAGGTTCGCCGTAAGCTTTTGCCAGAGGAGGAAGAGTTCTTTACTGAGGAAATTCTTTCTAAGTACGACATTGAGGAGCTTAAGGAATTGTTATTTAACGAAATGCAAAGCGTTTATAACAAGAAAATTCAAGAGGCGGCGTCTATCGGTGTGGATTTTGAAGAGGTTGAGCGTATAATCTTACTCAAAATCGTTGACTCTAGATGGACTGACCATATAGACGTTATGGACAGCTTGCGTAGAGATATTGGCTTGCAGGCGTACGGTCAAAAGGACCCCGTGCTTATGTATAAGCAAGAGGGCTTTGGCTTGTTCGAGGAAATGAACGATAACATCCGCGAAAACACCGTTGCGTACCTTATGCGCGTAAACGTACAAAAGGCCCCCACCAAGCGTGAGGAGCAAAACGTTGACCTTACTATGAACAGCGACGGAACAAGGCAGGTAAAGGCGCCCACCGTCAAGGCGAAAAAGGCGCGTCCTAACGATCCGTGTCCGTGCGGAAGCGGCAAAAAGTATAAAATGTGCTGTATGCGTACTGATGGCGACAAATAATTTGACTGTTGAGGACAAAAAAGCGTTAGTATGATAGTATTAGACGAAGTAAAGGCAAGGATAAAGGCGCTAAAAACCAAGTTCGAGGGTTGCTTGGCGGCTTTTGACGAGCAAAAAATAAGAGATAGGCTAAGCGAGCTTGCCGTTTTGCAAGAAGACCCGGAGCTATTTAAGGATCTTAAGCGCGCGCAGAGCGTCAACGCCGAGGCAAAGGCTCTTTCGGATAGGCTCGAAGACCTCAGCGCAAAAAAAAGCAGTCTTCGTGACGCAGAGGAGTACGTTGATCTTATTGAGATGGAAGACGACGAAAGCCTTATGGGCGAGCTTACCGAGCTTTTGGATAAGCTCGAGGGCCAAATCGAAACGCTCCATCTTACTACCTTGTTAAAGGGCGAGTATGACGCTAACAACGCAATACTTACCTTGCATGCGGGCGCAGGCGGAACAGAGGCTCAAGACTGGACGCAAATGCTATACCGTATGTATAGAATGTATGCCGAAAAGAACGGATTTTCCGTAGAGGTTATGGACGTACTAGACGGCGACGAGGCAGGACTTAAGAGTGTAACGTTTGTTGTCAAGGGGCTTAATGCGTACGGATTTTTGAAGGCGGAAAAGGGCGTGCATAGACTTGTTCGCATATCGCCGTTTGATAGCAACGCTCGAAGACACACTTCGTTTGCGAGCTTAGAGGTTATGCCAGAGATAGAAAACGATATGACGATAAAGGTTATGCCCGACGAAATAAGGATAGACACTTACCGAAGCGGCGGCGCGGGCGGTCAGCACGTCAACAAGACGGATAGCGCTGTTCGTATAACGCATATAGCAACAGGTATCGTAGTATCGTGCCAAAACGAGCGTAGCCAAATTCAGAATAGGGAAACGGCTATGAAGATGCTTATTAGCAAGCTTGCCGAGCTTAAAGAACGTCAGCTTAGTGAGCGTAATGCAGAAATCAAGGGCGAGCTCAAGAAGATTGAGTGGGGTAGCCAAATTCGTTCGTACGTCTTCCAGCCGTACACCATGGTCAAGGACCACCGTACCGGCTACGAAAACCCCAACGTTTTTTCGGTAATGGACGGCAACATAGAAGAATTTATTTTTGAATATTTAAGAAAGGCGTAAAATGTATACACAAAAAACCAAAGCAAAATTCGATAGCTTACGGGGCGGCAATCCTACCGTTATGGGGATAGAAAGCTCATGTGACGAAACGGCGGTAGCTATACTCAAGGGTAGGCAGGTGCTAAGCAACGTCGTTGCGTCGCAAATCGAGATTCATCGCAAGTACGGCGGCGTAGTACCCGAGGTAGCGTCCAGAAGTCATACGGACGTTATTGTTGCGTGCATAGACCAGGCGCTCAGCCAGGCTAATCTTACCCTCGACCAAATAGATGCCGTGGGCGTAACGTACGGCGCAGGACTTATCGGCGCGTTGCTTGTAGGAGTTTCGGCAGCTAAGGCAATTTGCTTAGCAAAAGATATTCCGCTAATCAAGGTTAATCATATACAGGGACACGTTTGCGCTAACTACATAGACACCGACCTAAAGCCGCCGTTTATTTCGCTTGTTGCAAGCGGAGGACACACGTCTATATATCAAGTAAACGGCTACAACGACTATCAGGTATTGGGCGCAACGCGTGACGACGCGATAGGCGAGGCGTTTGACAAGGTGGCAAGACTGCTTGGGCTTCCGTACCCCGGCGGTCCGCAAATAGATAGGCTAGCTAAACAGGGCAAGCCTACGATAAAATTTTATAAGCACGACAAGGGAGTAAATTCCGATTTGTCGCTTAGCTATTCGGGACTTAAGACGGCAGTTGTCAATTATATTCACAACGCTAGACAGCGAAACGAAGAAATCAACGTGCCTGACGTTTGCGCATCGTTTACAGCCGAGGCGGTAGACTTGCTTGTTTCTACCACTGTAGAGGCGACAAAGAGGTCTGGACTTAAGACCATCGTGCTTGCAGGCGGCGTGGCGGCAAACTCGTATCTTAGAGAAAAGCTAAAAACAGAGGGCGAAAGGAACGGCTTTGCCGTAGTGTATCCGCCGTTAAATCTTTGTACGGACAACGCGGCAATGATAGCTATGCGCGCCTATTTTTCGGCGGTGGAAAACGTTGATTACGCCGATATGACACTTAATGCGAGGCCAAGCCTATGAAGACTGTAGTTGTAGGAATGAGTGGCGGAGTGGATTCGTCGGTGGCGGCGCTTTTGCTTAAACGAAGCGGCTACGACGTAATTGGACTCTTTATGCACAATTGGGAAGAAGAGGAAGGTGGAGCGTGTACCGCAGCAGAGGACTGGGCGGACGTTCGCGCCGTTTGCGGAAGGATAGGAATACCGCATTATTCGATAAACTTTAGCAAGGAGTACGGCGAAAGGGTTTTTGCGCACTTTCTTGACGAGTACGCCAAGGGCAGAACGCCCAACCCCGACGTGCTATGCAATAGAGAAATTAAGTTCGGGGTTTTTAGAGATTATGCGCTCAGACTTGGTAGCGCGGTTGCGACCGGACATTATTGCGATATAGACACGTATTGCTCACAGCCCGTTTTGCTCAAGGCTAAGGATGAGAGCAAGGACCAGACATACTTTTTGTGCGATACTCGTACCGAGCAGCTTAACGACGTTATGTTTCCGCTTGGCAAGCTGGACAAGAGCGAGGTGCGAAAAATTGCGACCGAAAACGGCCTTATAACCTCAGGCAAAAAGGATTCTACAGGCATTTGCTTTATTGGAGAGAGAAAGTTTAGAGCGTTTTTGTCAGAATACTTGCCGGCAAAACCCGGAAAAATCATTGATACTAACGGGCGAGAAATAGGCGAGCACGTAGGACTTATGTACTATACTCTTGGTCAAAGACGCGGGCTTGGTATAGGCGGAGTCAAGGGCGAGGCGCAGCAAAGATGGTACGTAGTAGACAAAAATCTCAAGGACAACGTGCTTGTCGTGTCTTGCGGAGAGGGCGAAGAATTGCTTAGCTACGGCCTAAAAACAGAAGGCTTTAACTTTATCGGCAAGGTTGATTATCCGCAAGAGTTTAGATGTACGGCAAAGTTTCGTTACCGTCAGGGCGAACAGGGCGTAACCGTCAAAATGGACGGAAATATCGCCACCATTAAGTTTGACGAGCCGCAACGTGCGGTAACACCCGGTCAGTACGCTGTGCTGTATGACGGCAATAGATGCTTAGGGGGCGGAGTAATAAACAAAGCCTTTGCTCATCCGATTGAGCTATAATCACAAACGAGAAAAACAAAAAAAGGAGAAAATATTTATGCTCACACAAATTGACAAGAATTACGTGTTTGAGGTTATCGAAGGGCTTATGTCCATAGACAGTCCGTCAGGCTACTGCCGCAAGGCAATAGAATATATCGGCGGAATTGCAACCGAGCTTGGACACGATTTTAAGATTACTAACAAAGGCTGTGGTGTAATAACCGTTCAAGGCAGCGAGGAGTCCAAAAGAGTAGGACTTGCCGCTCACGTAGATACGCTTGGTCTTATGGTTAGGTCGATAGGCGGCGACGGCAGCATATCGTTTACTCGAATAGGCGGACCTATTTTGCCCACGCTTGACGGCGAATATTGCAGAATTTATACGCGCGAGGGCAAGGTTTATACGGGAACTATTCTTAGTCGCAGTCCTTCCGTTCACGTATTTGCAGACAATTCTACCCGTCCTCGTGACGAAGGCAATATGTATATTCGTCTTGACGAGGTAGTCAAGAGCGCGGCTGACGTAAAGAAGCTGGGGATTTGCGTAGGGGACATTATTGCCTACGATCCTAAGACTGTTATTACCGAAAACGGCTTCGTTAAGTCGAGATTTCTTGACGACAAGGCAAGCGTAGCGTGCATACTTGCTGCCCTTAAGGCTATGAAGGATGCAGGTCAAAAGCCGCGCTTTGATACCGAAATTTTCATCACCGTATACGAAGAAGTAGGACACGGCGGCGCTCCTATGGGCGAAGGACTGGACGAAATGCTTGCGGTGGATATGGGCTGTATCGGACTTGACCTTTCGTGCACCGAATACGACGTTTCTATCTGCGCTAAGGACGGCGGTGGACCGTACGATTACGAAATGGTTAGTAGGCTGAAAAATTATGCTGACGAAAATTCGCTTAGCTACGCGCTTGATATTTATCCGTTTTACGGTAGTGACGTTGGGGCTATGCTTAGAGCAGGTCACGATGTTCGCGGCGCGCTTATCGGCCCGGGCATACACGCCTCGCACGGTATGGAGCGTACTCATATAGACGCGCTTATCCAAACGGTTAAGCTTATAATGCTTTACTTAGAGGCTAACTAAACAAAAAACGACATAGCAAAAAAGGACGGTCATTACAAAACCGCCCTTTTTTGCGTTTAGATAAAGCTTGATGCTTTGCTCTTATTAGCATTTTCCGGAAGAGCAGGAGTGATGCTCCTCGTGATGGTGATCGCATTTTACGTTAGGGTTGTATTCAAGCGTACCCTTGACAAGATTGGCAACAGCGCTGTCGCAATCTCCGCTTACTCCGCCGTAGAATTTTATTCCGCGGGTTGTAAGGGCGGTTTGCGCGCCGCCGCCTATACCGCCGCAAATAAGAACGTTGACGTTGTTTTCGCTAAGTAACGTAGCAAGCTCGCCATGTCCCTTGCCGTTGGTGTCTAAGACAAAGGAAGAAACGATTTGATCGTTCTCCGTGATGTAAATTTTGAACTGCTCGGTGTGTCCAAAATGCTGAAAAACCTGTCCGTTTTTGTGAGTTACTGCAATTTTCATAATATTTTCCGTCCTTTTCGTTTGATTTGACTTAATTATACTGCCTAAAAGAAAGTTTGTCAATGCTTTTTTGCTTGCTTTAATCGCCTTTTGCGGCTTTAAGGCAAAAGCGGTGAGGCGCAGCTTAATAGCCGCTATATATAATAAAAGATAAACAAATTTACTCATATAGCTTATTATTTATTGACAAAATCAAGGCGAAATATTATAATGGTAATTGGCTAATGGGAATAGTGTTTTTTTGTTGCGCTCTTGAAGTGACAAAGCCGCCCGTTAGTATGAAATTTTAGTAAATCAGCGACTTAAAGCAAAAGGTTAAGCCGCCACTTTCGGAGGATAAATTAACTATGAAGATGGATGCTCTTGTAAAAAGATATAACGAGCGCGGACTTTGGCTTGAGCAAGCAGAGGTTCCCGCTATCAAAGAGGGCGAAGCGCTTGTAAAAATTCGCAAGACTGCAATTTGCGGTACTGACGTGCATATTTACGAGTGGAATCAGTGGGCGCAGGACACGATAAAGACTCCTATGATTATTGGACACGAATTCGTTGGCGAAATCGTTGAGATCAAGGGAAACAGCCCGGTATTTAAGGTGGGCGACCTTGTAAGCGGCGAAGGTCATATCGTTTGCGGACATTGCCGTAACTGCATGGAAGGAAGAAGACATTTTTGCCCCAACACCAAGGGTATTGGCGTAAATCGCGACGGTATTTTTGCTGAGTACGCGGCTATTCCGCTTACCAACCTTTGGAAGTGCGAAAAGGATATTCCCGAGGATCTTTACGCAATTTTTGATCCGCTCGGCAACGCAACGCACACCGCGCTTGCCTTCCCCGTTCTTGGCGAGGACGTTCTTATTACGGGCGCAGGTCCTATCGGCGTTATGGCGGCGGCAATTTGCAAGCACGCAGGCGCAAGACACGTAGTTATTACCAACAGATCGGACTGGCGTCTTGACTTTGCTAAGCAGGTTGTTTCGGGCGTTGTTACCGTCAACACCAAGACCACCGACGTTAAGGACGTTATGAAGGAGCTTGGCATGACCGAGGGCTTTGGCGTAGGTCTTGAGATGAGCGGAAGCACGGGCGCACTTAATCAAATGATTGACAATATGATCAACGGCGGCAAGATTGCTTTGCTCGGTCTTGGCATCAACGGTCCTATCGCTTGGGATAAGTTCATATTCAGCGGACTTACTCTCCAAGGAATTTACGGTCGCAAGATGTTTGATACGTGGAGACAGATGAGCACTATGATTCAGAGCGGTCTTGACGTAAGCAAGATAATCACTCACCGCTTGCCGTACACCGAGTTCGAGAAGGGATTCGAGCTTATGGAAAGCAAAAAGAGTGGCAAAATTATATTAGATTGGACCAAATAACAAGGAGAAAGTTATGTACAATACTACAAAAAAAATAATGACCGGTATTCTTGCTGATATTAAAGAGCAAGGACTTTGGAAGGACGAAAGAGTTATTACTACCGAGCAGGCTAACGTAATTGATACGACTGTTTCTAAGAACGTAATCAACTTTTGCGCAAACAACTATCTTGGACTTTCTAACAACAAAGAAGTAATCGCGGCGGCTAAGGCAAGCTACGACAAGTACGGCTACGGACTTAGCAGCGTTCGCTTTATTTGCGGAACGCAAACTATTCACAAGGAGCTTGAGGCTAAGCTCAGCCAATTCCTTTCTACCGAAGACACCATTTTGTACAGCAGCTGCTTTGATGCAAACGGCGGATTATTCGAAACTATTACTACTGCAGAAGATGCAATCATTTCGGACGAGCTTAACCACGCAAGCATTATCGACGGCGTTAGACTTTCTAAGGCAAAAAGATATAGATACAAAAACAACAATATGCAAGACCTTGAGGCTCAGCTCAAGGCGGCTGACGCGGACGGCGCTAGACAAAAGATTATCGTAACGGACGGCGTATTCTCTATGGACGGCATTATCGCTGACCTTAAGGGCATATGCGACCTTGCAGACAAGTATGATGCTCTCGTAGTAGTTGACGACAGCCACGCAACCGGCTTTGTTGGCAAAACGGGCAGAGGTAGCTTTGAGCATTGTGACGTTAAGGGTAGAGTTGATATTATTACCGGTACGTTTGGTAAGGCTCTTGGCGGCGCAAGCGGCGGATTTGTTTCGGGCAAGGCGGAAATTATTGCTTTGCTTCGTCAACGCAGCAGACCGTACCTTTTCTCTAACACGCTTGCTCCGAGCATGTGTGCAGCTACCATCAAGGTTTTGGATATGCTTATGGAGTCAACCGAGCTTAGAGATAAGGTTATGGACAACGCTAAGTATTTCCGTGAGCAAATGGCTGCTAACGGCTTTGATCTTGCAGGCGCAGGTCATGCAATCGTGCCCGTAATGCTCTATGACGCAGTGCGCGCTCAAAAGTACGCGCAAAAGATGCTCGAAAAGGGTATTTATGTAGTTGGATTCTTCTATCCCGTTGTTCCGCAAGGCAAGGCGCGTATCCGCACCCAAATGTCTGCGGCTCACACCAAGGAAGATATCGACAAGTGCGTTAAGGCGTTTGTTGAAACTCGCGACGAGCTTGGCTTTTAACAGATGCGTCTCGTTTGCGTAAGGGCAGAAGGACTTAATCCGTACTATAACCAGGCGATAGAGAGCGCGTTGCTTGAGCTTGCTGACGACCAAACGGAGGTTTTGTACTTGTGGCAAAACGACAAGACGGTGGTAATCGGCAAAAATCAAAACGCGTACGTCGAGTGCAAAATTCCGCATATTGTCGCTGACGGCGGATACGTTGCGCGTAGAATTTCGGGCGGCGGCGCAGTTTATCACGACAAGGGCAATCTTAACTTTACTTTTCTTTCGTCAAAAAAGAATTTTTCTATTCCGAAGAATTTTGAGATTATGATGGGCGCTATGCGTAGGCTTGGGTTTGATGCTCAGCTCAACGGCAGAAACGACGTCGTAATTGACGGCAAAAAGTTTTCGGGCAACGCCTTTTATAAGGGCAATACGTGCTTTCATCACGGAACGGTGCTTATCAAGACGGACAAACAAATGATGTCCTCGTACCTTAACGTCCCGGAGGTTAAGCTTAGCGCAAAGGGCGTAAAAAGCGTTGTGAGTAGAGTTGTCAACCTTAGTGAAATCGACTCGTCTGTTGATGCAGACAAGGTTGCGGACGCGCTTATAAGCGAATTTGGCTGTTACTACGGCGGCGAGGTAGAAATGCTTAGGCCAAGCGAGCTTGACCAGGCAAAAGTTCAAGAGCAGCTAAAGCTTTTTTCGGATGAAAAGTGGCAGCTTATGGATAACGTTTATTACGACGCGCAGGCGGTAGTAAGACTAAGCTGGGGAACGGCGGATATTCGCCTTAAGCTCAGCGGTAGCGTTATTGAGAAGGCTAAGATTTATTCGGACGGCCTTGACGTAGAAGAAGTACAAAGGAAGGAACAGCTCTTAGTTGGAGCTGACTTATATAAAGGTAAACAAGATGTCGACGATATACTCTCGGCATTTAAGGAGCAAAAAAATGGATTTTGAATTGATAGTATTAGGTGGTGGCCCGGGCGGATATACCGGAGCAATCAGAGCAGCAAAGCTCGGCAAAAAAGTTGCGCTTATCGAAAAGGATAGCCTTGGCGGCACTTGCCTTAACCGTGGCTGTATTCCTACCAAGGCGCTTTTGCACTCGGCAGAAACTTATTCGGCTAAGGCTGAGTGGGCAGAGCTTGGCATTTTTGCAGAAAACGTAACCTTGGACGAAAACAAAATTTACGAGCGCAAGCAAAAAATCGTTTCTACCCTAAGAGACGGCGTAAAGTCGCTCGTTAAGGCTAACGGAATCGAGCTTATCGAGGGCGAAGGCAAGCTTGTTGACGAGCATACCGTAAGAGTGGGCGACCGCGACGTTACGGCTGATTATATTTTGCTTGCAACGGGTTCTGTTCCGTCGGCAGGTAGCAAGGAGCGTCCGCTTATCGGCGTAGAATATACGCTTAATTCTGACGACGTGCTTGCAGCGCCCGTCAGCGGAGATAATATTACTATTATCGGAGCAGGCGTAATCGCGCTTGAAATTTGCGACCTACTATGCAGCTATTGGCAAAAACGTAACCTTGCTTGCTCCCGGTGAGCGCATTATCAAGATGATGAGCAAGGACGCAAGCGTTCAGCTTTCGGCTGTACTCAAAAAGCAAGGCGTAAAGATTGTTACCGGCGTTAAGGTAAAGAGCGTTGGTAGCGACCACACCGTATATTATGCAACCGAAAAGGGCGAGGCGAGCGTAGCAGGCGATGCGGTAGTTACTGCAATTGGCCGCAAGCCCGTTGTTGATATCGGACTTGAAAACGTAGGCATTACGGTCGAAAAGTTTGTTAACGTTGACGATAATATGTATACAGGCGTTGCAGGAATTTACGCGTGCGGCGACATCACCGGCAAGATGCAGCTTGCGCACTTTGCGGCAGCAAGCGCAATTACGGCGGTAGAGAGTATGTTTGGCTTAGAGCACAGCATGGATCTTAGCGTATGTCCTTCGTGTATTTATACTAGCCCCGAGCTTGCATCGGTTGGCAAGAAGGAAACGGATATTGAGAACGCTAAGGTGGGCAAATTCCTTATGGGTGCAAACGGCAAATCGCTTATCGAGGGCGTAAACCGTGGCTACATTAAGGTAATAGCAGACCAAAACGACGTAGTTGTAGGCGCAGAGATATTCTCCGTTCGCGGAACTGACATTATGGGCGAGCTTTCGCTTGCTATTTCTAAGGGGCTTAAAGTCTGTGAGGTTGCATCCGTTATCCATCCGCACCCGACCGTTATGGAGGCGGTAGGCGAGAGCTTGGAGGATATTCACGGTCTTGCAACGCATATGGCGCCCAAAAGAAAATAACAAAATAACAAAGCAATCATTGGCTTTGGCGTAGATTTATGGCAAAGCCGAAACAAATAAAAAACTCAACATTAAAGGAGATATATTATGGCAAAAAGAACACCGTTATACGATATGCACGTTAAATACGGCGGACAAATCGTAGACTTTGCGGGATATGAGCTTCCCGTTCAGTACGAAGGCTTGGGCGTTATCAAGGAGCATAACGCAGTAAGAAATGAGGCTGGTCTTTTCGACGTGTCGCACATGGGCGAGTTGCTCGTTATGGGCGAGGGCGCAGAGCCTGCGCTTAACAACCTTCTCACCAACGACATCCGTGGTATGAAGGACGGACAAATCAGATATTCGCTTCTTCCTAACGACAAGGGTGGCGCAGTAGACGACGTGCTTGTATATAGAATAAGCGAAAAGAGCTATCTTATCGTAGTTAACGCATCTAACGCAGACAAGGACGCTCGTTGGATTTCGGCAAGACTTCCTAAGGACGTTACTTTTGCTAACATTTCGGACGCAGTTAGCCAAGTTGCTTTGCAAGGTCCTAACTCGGCAGAAATTCTCAAAAAGCTCGTAAGAGAAGAGGATATTCCTCAAAAGTATTACTGGTTCACTAAGAACGTAGAAATCAAGGGTATGCGTTGCCTTGTGTCCCGTACCGGTTATACCGGCGAGTTCGGTTACGAAATTTATTGCGGCAATATCGACGCTTGCGATATGTACGAGGCTATTATGGAAGCCGGCAAGGAATACGGTCTTGTTCCTGCAGGTCTTGGCGCAAGAGATACGCTTAGACTCGAAGCAGCTATGCCCCTTTATGGCCACGAGCT
>JAFVXL010000057.1 GCA_017501145.1 Clostridia bacterium
TATAAAATTGTCAATCAAATGAATAAAAGAATTAAGCCCTATATTATAAATTACATAACGTACAAACAACCGTAAAAAACTTTTTTACGTAAAGAAAGTTGCTTCTTGAGGCAAAATTACGGCTAGATAATAAGCTTTGTTATCATCTCTTTTATTCTCTAAGACTCCATTATAACAAAAAAGGCGCAATCAACTTGCACCTTTTTGTTATATTAAATATTATTTAATTCTTCTGCTCTCTACGTAGTAACGCTTTTCGTCCGCCTCGCCCATCGAGAAGGTCTTGCGCGGAAGAACGCCGTTTTCTACAACGTAGCTGAACAAGGTGTTCTTAGCCATAGGCTTAAGAACGATACCTACGCCGCCCTTAGCCTCACAAATGCCCTTAAGGTCATTTTCGCCGTGGATATAGTCGAGCTCGCCGCCGTTTTCCTTAAGATATGCGTCAAGGAACTTTTGAACCTTGTCAACGCCCTCGATAGAGTTTTCGGGAAGCTTAATTACTCTTTCTTCGCTGCCTACAAACATCTTGCTTTCTACGCTGCCGTTGATTTCCTTATTGAACTTTTCTACAAAGTCAGCCGTATCCTTGGGGAATACTACACGGTGGATAGGCTCGAACAAAATTCCTTCGTCGTAGATGTTTTCTACTTCTACGAGCGCGTATTTGCTACGCGGATTTTCTTCCTTATAACAAGCCTTTGCGGTTGCAAGAGAGTGGTTGCCATCGCCTACTGCAAAAAGGAACGGTTCGCCGTACTTCTCGGTGCTATCCTTAAGAAGCTGCTCAAGCGCCTTCTCAACAGCCTCACGAGCCTTAACATGATAGCCCTTGATGTGTCCGCCGTCCATATTAAGCTCGGTATCATACAAAAGCTCACTGGTTGCTGCGCCGATATGCGGCTCGATTACGCTACGCTTTTCGTCGTCGATAAGAAGCAAAATGTGCGGCAATTCAATCGGGCAATTTTCTCTAATTTTTACTCTGGGCGGAATACGCTCAATAACAGTACCTTCGGTTGCGCGAATAAGCGCCTTGTCCTTGGGATCAAAGCTGTACTGAGTAAGATCAACAATCATCATAAGACCGTAACGAGTGTTGCCGTGAGCGGTAGTTCTTTCTACCAAAATAAGACCGTCTTCTACCGATCTAAATATATCACGGCCAAGATAGTCGTTCATATTGTCAATGATGCCTGCAATACGCTCTTGCGGCTTGTCATTAAGGTAGCATTCGGGATAGATAACGTTAAGAGCGCTCGGCTCGTCACCTACGAACTCTTTAAGCTTTTCCCAATACTCAGGTTGGGAGGTAAACTGGTCGCAAGCAACTACGCACCACTTTTTCATGTCAATCCCTTCGCGGGGGAGCAACACTTCGTCAAACTTGATTGGCAATTTCATAATTTTATCTCCTTTTAAGCCATTACGGCTGTAATTATACAAAGTGCAACTGCAAGCGCTACCGCAAGGAGCGTAAGCAGAATATTGTCTACAAAAATAGTCTTTAATATCTTACCTAATTTTTTCATATACGTTTCCTCCAAGCGCCGTGCTTTTTCTCCGACTTGGTCGCCTTAAGGCCGTAAACCTCTTCGAGCTTAGTGCGGAGCATTTCCGAATCGTAATATCTAGTAAGTATTCCGTCAATCGCTACCGAAATAACACCTGTTTCTTCGGATACGATTATAGCCATAACGTTATTAGTTTCGGTTATACCTATCGCTGCTCTATGTCTTGTGCCAAGCTCTCGGTCCACCTCTAAGCTCTGCGTAAGAGGCAAAAAGCAGCCTGCCGCAACTATGGTGTTGCCTCTAACAAATGTTGCGCCGTCGTGGAGAGGAGTGCTGGTATTAAATATACACTCTAAAAGCGGCGAGGAAATCTTAGAGTCAAGCTCAGTGCCGCTTCGAATTATGTTAGACGGAATAGACGTAGGCGCAATTACTATCAAAGCGCCGATATTCTTCTTTGCCATATTTTGTACGGCTTTGACGATATCGCCTATTGCTTCGTGCAGCTCGTCTTCGGTACAGCCATAGTCGGTTTGGAAAAACTCACTTTCGTCCTTTGGCGAAGAAATTTTCCAAAGCGTACGTTTGATTTCTTGCGTAAACAGCACTACCACCGCGACGATTGCTATAACTAACACCGTGCTCGCTAAGTACCCCATCATCTTAAGTCCGTGCGTTTGATTAAGGTTAGAGCCAAGCACAACCGCCAAAAGTATAAAAACAACAATATACTTAATAAGTCTTGTGCAGTTTTTGCGCTTAAGAAAGCTGAACAAAACGTACAACAAAACGGTTACGAACAAAATGTCGATAATCGTCCAAATAAGATTTGTTCCGCTAAAGCAATTTTTAATTTTTTCTAGAGCAGTAAGCTCCGAACTCAAAATAAAATTAAGCATACTCACCTTTTTTGTTTTACACGTCAAACGGATTGACGTCGTTATTTTTGTTACGTTTAAGGTCCACGATTACGTCGTCTGAATTGATGTCCTCAAATTCTTTACCAAATACGGCAATCTTAATTTTTCTCGGCGGCGGTGGCGGATATTTCTTTTCGAGCTTATTTGTTGTGAGAATAAGCGCAACAATCATTATCATTACGAGCCCTATGCAAATTACGTACGCAATCCACGTCTTTGTAAAAATTTTGTACGAATTTGCCGCTGACGAACATACGTCTTTAAGCTGCGTATCTAAAGCTAAATTTGTCAAAAAGCCACTAACCACGCTAATCTTGCTTGCATACGTTGGATGATATTTTACGAGGTTTTCGTAGGTGTCGTTTTTTGTGTTAACGATATCGACTTCGCCGCCCTCGCTACCTATGCTTTTCGAAAAATCTCCGCCCATAACTTGCAAGCAAGGTTTTTCTACGCTCAAAAATGAAGCTACGTCGCCAAGTATTGCATAGTGCGAATAAGGCAAGTCTGATACCGTAGCGATTTGCAAAAGAGCCTTACCACTCATAGAATATTGCTTTAGATTGTAGTTAGCCGCCTTTGCAAAAACAAACTCATCATGATCGGCTTTGGCTTCGTCCGTATAAAAATACGTATCTCCGCAACCAAGTCGCTCCAAATTAATTACTAGCATTACGTCGCGTTTTAGATGATTTTGGACGTAATCTGCACTTGCGAAGTTGCCTTCGTCCGTACCCGAAAAGAAAGCAAACACATAATTGTATGGCGCGTCTACGACAGTCGAAAGATAGTTAGCGAGCTTAATAGTAAGCGCCGTTGTGGCAGCGCTACCCAACGCGCCCTCTGCTTTTACACCGTTAAACGCATCATTAGCGCTATAATGGTTTGCAAAGTTAGTGGTAAACAAAATTGTCTTTTTGCTTTGGTCAAAGTTCTTAGTCTTTGCTATTACGTAATACGAAGTAAGGTCTTTGTTTACGCTTTGCAATCCCTGCGACACCGTAACGCTTATACTATACTCCTCTACCGATATATCCAAATGCTCTTTTTCAAGATATTCGCTTGCAGTTGAGAGCGCAACCGTTTCCGCCCCGCCTTGTTCCGGAAAAGCTGAGCTGCTTACGCCCGCAATTACGTTAGCCGCATCTAAACAAGCGTCAGTAAAAGTCGTTCTGTCTGCAATATCCAAACAAATCTTTTTTGTAAGCTCGTCTATTTCGGTCGCCGAAATAGCGTAAGACTCTTGTTGCTCTGCTATACAAACGGATGCAGATGCTTGCGTCAAAGGTAAAGCGATTAAACACAGCGCCGCAATGATAATCAAAAGCTTTTTCATAAAGCCACCTCCGACACCAAGGCAAACACGGTAACAATCGTTACGACCACAATATAAATTCTTCCAAAGTACAACGTCATTGCCTTCCAGTTATAGTTCTTTACGTAGTTTTTGCAAATAAACACCATAAACCACACAAAAAAGCAAGTCGTAGACAATATAGGTATTATTACGTTGCCCCAAATACTTGCAATAGGAACAAAGTAATAAAGTATATTAAACAAACCGCATACGATATTAGCGCCGATATAAAAAAACGGCAAGCTATAAACCATTTGGTCTAACGGCAAAAATGGAGTGCGCTTAAGCGCGTGCGAAATAAACTTAACTACTAACAAATATATGATTATGGGCATTATTCCGCCAGACAAAAATGCCGTAAAAACGTTACTTAAAGCGGCAAATTGCGGATACAGAAATTTTATCGACGCCGCCGTGTTTATCGCCGTATACCACGACGAAAAGCAAAACGAAAGATATAATAAAAAAATCAATAATGTCTTGTTTATCTTTCTTTCCTTAATTAACTTCATTTCTTCCCTTCATTTATTATATGCAATGCAAAAGTCGTTATGGCAAGCTTGTCGCTTATAAGTCCCGATTTGTAATCCGTATCTACCTTGTGCAATCGGTCGCACATACCTTTAAGCCTTTTGGGCGAAAATTCTTTTGCCTGTGCCTTGAGCTTTTTTAGCGGATAGTCGCTAATCCCAAGCCCCTTCTTTATGTCATCGTCGTTTGGAGTAACCGCTACGTAAAGAAGCTTACGAAAATGCGAATAAATCATACCGAATACAGCCGAAACACTTCCGCCATCTATCATATCCTTGAGAATAGTGATTGCTCTTTCGCCCCTTCCTGAGGCTATGCAGTCACCTAACTCATAAACCTTATATTCCGTATCAGCATTGACGAGCTTTGCTACGTCTTCTGCCCCGATAACTCCACCGCTTTTGTACGCAATAAGCTTTTTTAGCTCAGACGAAACCCTAAACATATAGCGGTTACAGCTTTCTATAAGCAATCTTGCCGCTTGCTCTGTTATGCTCACCCCGCCTGCGTTACACTCTCTCGCTATATACGCAGTTATTACGCCCATTTCTTGTCGCGAACAGTCCACCACGGTAAGCTTATCCGAAATACCGCTAAGGTTTTTGGTCGGGGTGGGACTTACGATAACTATAACCGATTCGGGCGAGGGCGAATTCAAGTACTTCTTAAGATCGCTTGCGTCCTTTTCAAACTTCTCCACAACCACTAGCCTAACGGGGCTCATTATGGGAAAAACCACCGCCGCATTGACTATGTCAGCCGCTGTCGGCTCTACAAGTCGAATCACGTTCATTTCGGGCAAGTCACACAGCCCTTCGAACACCTTTATCGCGCTGGAAATAACGAACGGATCGTCTCCGCTAAGCAGATAACACGCCTCTTTTTTTTGTGATAAATGCTTTTTTAGCTCGATAAACTTCATAACTTATATTGTAATACAAAAAGGCTTTTTTGGCAAGTAATTTTAGCAAATTCTTGCAAATTACCCACAATAATTTAATTAAGCAAAACAAAAAAAGAACGATTCGGTAGTGTGCCGATTCGTTCTTGTTTTTTGCAATAGTTTTAACGGACAAATAGAATACCCAATAGCTACGGATTTTTATTTTATCACTAGGGGCGTAATCTATTTTGGCTCGCGCTTATGCTCATTAGTCGATAAGCTTAGATACCGAAACCTCTTCGTAGATGTTTCTGATAGCGTCTGCAAAGATTTGCGCTACGCTAATAAGGTGAAGCTTATCAAACTTCTTCTCCTCAGGGATTTCAATCGTGTTAAGCACGAAAAGCTTCTCGATAACCGAATTGCTCAATCTCTCGATTGCAGGTCCGCTAAGTACGCCGTGCGTGCAGCAAGCATAAACGTGCTTTGCCTTTCCTACTTCCACAAGCGCCCTTGCGCCTTGAACAATCGTGCCTGCGGTATCAATCATATCGTCTATCATAAGGCAGGTTTTGCCCTCTACGTCGCCGATAATATTCATAACCTCCATAACGTTTGCCTTGGGACGACGCTTGTCCACGATAGCAAGCGGAGCGTTAAGCTTAGATGCAAGCGCTCTTGCTCTTGCAACCGATCCTACGTCGGGAGAAATTACTACGAAGTCGTCGCCCTTAACGAAATCTTCGTCACAAATAGCCTTGTTGAGTACAGTAAGTCCAAGCAAATGGTCAACGGGAATCTTGAAAAATCCTTGAATTTGCGCTGCGTGCAAATCCATCGTAAGAACTCTGTCTGCGCCTGCCGTTTGCAAAAGGTCAGCTACGAGCTTAGCCGTAATGGGATCGTGCGCCATAGCCTTACGGTCTTGACGAGCATATCCGAAATACGGAATAACAGCGTTGATTCTTCCTGCAGAAGCACGCTTAAGAGCGTCGATAGTAACCAAAAGCTCCATAAGATTGTCGTTGACGGGTGTTGACGTTGACTGAATTACGAATACGTCTGCGCCACGAACGGACTCGTCGATATGTACCGAAACCTCTCCGTCGCTGAACTTGCCAACGTGAATTTGACCAAGCTCTACGCCAAGAATCTTTGCAATTTCCTTTGCAAGCTCGGGGCAACCGTTGCAAGCAAAAACCTTCATTTTTCTTTCTTGTCCAACCATACCTTCCTCCAAAGTTATGTTTATATACAACGCTTCTTGCGTTAGATTACTTTACCCAGTCGGGCTTAACCGTTTGACGAACACGTGCTATTGCAAGAGCAGACGACGGAACCTCGTCCGTTATTGTCGAGCCTGCCGCCACAAAAGCCTTATCTCCCACAGTAACGGGCGCGATAAGGTTGCAGTTGCTGCCTACAAATGCCTGATCTCCAATTTGCGTCTTATGCTTTGCCTTGCCGTCGTAATTTGCAACGACTACGCCACAGCCGATATTACAGCCCTTGCCTACACTCGCATCTCCTACGTACGAAAGATGCGCAATTTTTGTGCCGTCGCCGATAGTGCTATTCTTAATTTCCACAAAGTCGCCTATACGGCAATCTTTACCTACAACCGTACCGGGACGAAGGTATGCGTTAGGCCCTAATGAAGTTTTGCTGCCTACGACGCTGTTAATAACGTAGCTACTCTCCACAAAAGCCCCTTCGCCTATCACCGAATTCTCTATGGTGTTACGATTGCCTATATGAACGTGCTCCTTAATAACAGTCTTGCCCTTAATGACGTTACCAAATCCTATACGCACACCCCTAGCAATTACTACGTCACACCCCACAAAGGTGGACGAAGGATCTTCAAAATGCACGCCTTGGTTCATATGATAAGACAATATTCTATTCTTAAGCGCGTCGCTAACAAGCGCAACCTGCTTAAAGTTGAACGCCGTCATAAAGTCTTCTTCATCAAAATAATACGGATTTTCGCTATAAATCTTGTCAATTCCAAGCAAAAATTGCGTCTTAAATACGTATCCACGCGTCATTTTGAGCACGTTAAGCTCTTTTTGTTTAAGTACGGTAATAGCGTCAAGCACGGTTTTGCGAGTGATTAGCGGCGTATCCGAAAACAAAACCACCGTATAGTCTGTATCGCTCTTAACGTAAGGGCGAACAAGCACAGGCAACGGCACATTATCAGTATAAGCTACCGCCTCGCAAAAGCTGTCACCGAGAGAAAAGCAAACCCAATCAAGCATGGTTTTGCCCAAAATTTCGATGGAAGACGTATCTCCCATGCTCGGATATGAAACTTTTAAGACTATTCCGCAAATATTGTCCATAAATTTATTATACCTTTTCTACTCGTTTATGTCAATTTGTTTGGAGCAATTTTTCGCTCTTTCTCGCAGTTTTTTGAAAAACGACGAGAGCATCACTCGGCACTGCTCCTCCATTATGCCGCCCACTATCTCTACCTTGTGATTGAGTTCGCTGTTGGTTATATCCATAATAGAGCCACAACAACCAAAGCGCTTATCATATGCTCCAAAAATTATACGCTTTATTCTCGAATTAACAGCCGCCCCTGCGCACATAGCGCACGGCTCTAACGTAACGTACATTTCGCAATCCGAAAGATTCCATCTATTAAGCTTTTTTCCAGCCTTAGCGATAGCCAAAATCTCTGCGTGAGCAGTACCGTCCTTTTTTGTGTTGCGCTTGTTATGCGCGCGCGCCACAATTTTTCCGTCATAGACGATAACCGCGCCCACCGGCACTTCTTCTATTGCCTCCGCTTTTTTTGCCTGAGCGATGGCGGCTTTCATAAATTTGATTTTTTCGTCCAAAACCGATTACCTTTTTTGATTACTTTTTGAATATTATAACATAATTACACCAAAAAAGATATCTTTTAGACGCAAAATCGCTATTTAACTCAAAAATTTTTGTTCCATAAATGTATTTTTTGCGGCAAATCTAAGTTGCGTTCAATATCTTCCGCCACGTCGCCTTCGCAAAGTGGATGAGAAAGCTCGTCTTTGCCTATCTCTATCGTAACGGCTGATATGCCTTGCAAAACGCACCAATCCTTATATCCACCAGCACTCTGCATATCACCGTCCACTCTCTTATAATCTAAATACCGAGCGATTTTAGATGCCATTACCTTATCGCGAGCATTGTCTTGACCAAAATACCAATATACTTCTCTGCCCTTTGCGTGATAGCTTACGGTGTAGCTTGGCTTTACCTTAAGCGTAAAATCTCTAATAGCAGCGCTTTCCGGCTCGCTAAACGGGTATTTGCCTATGTATCCGTGCGACGACGGCTTAGTCAAATTCCCCTTGCCTAAACCAAATTTTGCGTCGAAATTATTATTTAGGTCAACTCCTCTGACGTTAGCCTTCCAAAGCGAAAAATCATCACTACCGTTAATTTGCCTAACCATGCTTGTATACCGCCCCACATGTCGCCATCCACGCTCTATAAGCACCGCTCCGTCGGGATTGAGCATAGGGACAAAATAAATGCCCATAGCGCAATTAAGATGCCTATAGGCTTGTTTTACTACGAGCAAGCTCGTTACGTTCTCACGAGCGTGTATGCCACCCGTAACAATAATTTGACTGCCGCTATCCGAGCCGGTGTGCGCGTAATAAATGCGGTTATTTAGCACCGAATTTCCTACACTGCCCACTCTTGCGCCCTTCTTAGACAATAAAGAAAAATCTTCTTGTAAATTCCTATAAGTGTACATATAACGCTCCCTATCTTGCATTATATGCGTTACGTCTTACTTATGATACGGCAAACCTTCCTTTATCGTAAACGCGCGATAAATTTGCTCAAGAAGGATTACACGCATAAGCATATGCGGATAAGTCATTTTGCCAAAGCTTATTTTTTTATTTGCTTTGCTCTTGACTCTTTGGTCCACTCCGCACGAGCCGCCTATTACAAACGTAACTACGTCGCTCTCTTGCATAGCCGAGCCAAGCTGAGCCGAAAACTGCTCACTACTTAGCGTTTCTCCGCCTATATCGCATAGGAACGTATAGCCCTTGATATTGTCTAATATATCCGAGCTTTCTATAGCAATTCCGTCCACTCTATCCTTTAGCTCGCATACAGAAACATCTGCAAAGCGACTAAGACGCTTAAGATATTCGTCGCAAGCCGAAGCGAAAAACTTTTCTTTGAGCTTGCCCACCACTACGAGTTTAATTTTTTTCATAATCCAAAAATAAAAGTTATGACTGTTGATACCGCCGAAACAACTATTGCGCCGATAAAGAATACATTATCCCTTAGTTCCATCTTAACATTAGCGTTTGCGTGCGCCGTATTAAGCAAGGCGTACACGTTGCTCTTTCTTTCATTGCGACTGATTGCGACTATTGCCACAGTCAATCCAAACGCCGCAAGAACAAAAAACGCAATCCATGTAGTAAGCTGGCCAAGCTCAAGATTAACCAATCTATTTTCGATATAAGTCATTATGTTCCCAAGCGGTAATCTGTACGTTGATGCCGTGTCAATATAAACGCTCATAAAGTTGTTGGTAAAGTGAACCACTACGGCAGGCCAAATAGAATCTGTTTCTAACGTTAAGTAGCACAAAAGCGCACCCATAAGCGCCGTATAAAACACTTGCGATATGTTTTGATGAAACAGTCCGAACGCAATTCCGATAAGCAAAATTGTCTTTGCCTTAGAGTTATTAGCTCTTAACACGGTAAGAAGTCCACCGCGCATAGCAAACTCCTCGCACAACGCCGGCAAAATTGCCGTAAGCACAACAGATGAAATGAAATAAATTATACTGAAGCTTGGGGGCATTGGCGTTGCTCCACCGCTTGGCTCAAACCCAAACAACACAAGTATAATTTGCCACAAGTACGAGCAAGCCATCGTAATAAATATTATGCAAAAGCCGAGCAAGAACGATAGTAACACCGTCCACCCATTACACCACCTGTATCCCGAAAAACCCCAAACCTCACTAACTGACTTTTTTAGCTCTGTTTTGTATATTATAAACGGAATCAAAAACAGTATTATTACCTGCACGGGTACGCTAAAAATAGCCTCTATCAAAAGATTAAGATAATAATCTTGTATGGTAGAATTGATAAGCGCAATCTGAACGTAATAGATAACAATACGCATGACAAGCACGGCAATAGATACGATAAACATCGCAAGTCCTACCGTGCGGTATTCCTTCTTCGCATAATCAACGTCAATTTTGCTTTCGATCACTACTTTTTTATCCATTTTTACTCCTTAATAAACAATAAACCCTGCTAAAAATGTAAGCAACCACATAAATGCAGTTATTACAAAGTACACGCAAAACGCAACCTTATAGGTGTTTTTGCCAAACACTCCCGACTTTTCGTTATTATTTTGGTTGTATTCTTCTCTCAATGCGTTCTGAAGCTCCAGCCTATCAACCATCACAGGCTCTCCCGTATAAGGGTTAAAGCCCTTTTGAAAAACTCTATTTTGCTCAGTTATAGTGGGGACGCTTTCGCCCTCGAAAATAGGCTCCTTAGTTACTTCATCTATCCAAATCACTTTAGGCGCTCCCTTATATTTATGGGGCAACCGTTTGGTTTCGTATTTCTTGAAATATTTAGCTACAAGCCATATAATCGTTACGGCTACAATAGGAAGCGCTACGCAAGTCAAAAGCGTTATCCATATGTTTTCTCCCGTTTGCGCATAAAATCCGTCTACAACCACGCCTATTCGTGTAAAAGACATAAAGAGCGCGAGAGCGTTGCTTAATGCGTGCATTATTATTGCGTATATTACCGACTTGCCCTTAATCATTACGTAAGCCGCCACCGCACCAAGACAAAACTGATAAACCGTTTGACTTGGATTTATGTGCATAAACGCAAAGCAAAGACCGCTTATAAGACAAATACCAACGTCGTCCTTGCGCGATTTGCTAAGTCCCGAGCAAAGCGCAGAGCGAAAAATCGTTTCTTCACCAATGGGCGCCGCTACAACGGTCGCTACCACAAGCAAAGCTATACCTATCGGCGTGCTTACGTCTAACGTTGCTCCCACATACCCTATTCCACCGAGCAAATATTCGAAGTAGTACGCCAATCCTATAAAACCAAAAAAGGCAATGAACGTTAGTGCTATCGAAACAAGCACGCCAAACAAAGAAATCTTATTTTTTGGCGAAAAATCACTGACAATTTTACGCTTGCGCGTATAAACAAGATAAACAGTCAAATATACAAGCTGGAACAAAATCATGCCAACGCAATTCAAAATCTCGTACGCTACTCCTTCTATCGCCCCGGCGCCTATAAGCACAAAGGACATCACGAGCTGCATTGCAAGCATTGCCGCAAAGGCTATAAGCATAATAATAGGTCCATCTACTGCCTTAAATTGCTTTTTGTTCATCAATTTACCTCTATAAGCTCACTCATTTTGTCTTGTAGCGCTACGCAAATATTTGCACTAAGCCCCTCGCTTTTTAACGCGGAATAAGAAGCTGCACAAGCAAGCTCAGGGGTATTGTTTTCCATAGACAAATGTCCGAGTATAATTTGTTTTGCTCCGCTTTTTACACACTTAACGACTGCCTGAGCGCAAGCCGCATTGCTTAAATGTCCACGATCAGACAAAATTCTTCTTTTTAACTCCATGGGATAGCGAGTGTTCGCCATAAGCATTTTTTCATCGTGATTAGACTCTATAAGTACCACGTTGCTACCCTGTATAGCACGCATATTATCAGCTGTGAGTGCTCCCACGTCCGTCACGACAGAAATCTTTCTACCGCCTTGATAAACGCTATAGCCTACACACGGAACGTCGTGACTTACCTTAAACGGAGAAATCGTCATATCGCCTATATAAAAATCGCCCGAAAACTCCCTAAGGTTATTGTAGCCGTCAAGCAATAAGCTAATGCGCGGACTAGTCAAATAATGCGCATAAACCGTAGGCGAAAGGCTCTTGCACATCATCTTTAGACCACAGACGTGATCAGAGTGCGAGTGCGTAACGAGCAAATTGACTTCGTTACAGCTTGCGCCTATTGCCAAAAGGCTTTGCTTGATTCTTTTGCAGCTCACGCCTGCATCTATGACTACGGTAGTTGTATCGCTCGCTAAGTATATACAATTACCGCTACTGCCGCTTGCTATCGAACATATCTTAAGCCCCATCTTTTTCTAATCCAAGAAAGTGAGCTTACCATCGCGAATAAGCTTAGACGGCATTTTGTCAATATAACCTACACTAAGCGCAGCAAAAGGTCTATAACCGTCCTCAAGCTGCAAAAGGTCTATTATTTCACCCTCTTCTATACCGTAAAACTGATTTATCCAGCACGCGCCAAGTCCGAGCTCGGTAGCTGCAAGA
>JAFVXL010000058.1 GCA_017501145.1 Clostridia bacterium
CCAAGTGGGCAAAGCAAATGGCACGTCAGCACGATAAGGTCTATACTTACCAACGAAAAATATCAAGGCGATTGCCATCTGCAAAAGACTTACTTGCCTGACTTCCTATCGCCTAGGCGTGTAGAAAACGTTGGACAAGCGGATAGTTGGTACGTGGAAGACAGTCACGCTGCCATCATTACTAGAGAGCAATTCGCGTTAGTACAAGAAGAGTTCAAAAGGCGAAAAAGTTTAAGAGTGTCAACGGAAACGGGTAACGGCAAATTCTCTGGCAAGTATGCGTTTAGCGGAATGATAGTATGCGGGGAATGCGGTGAAACGTATAGACGCCATCAGCACTATAACCAATACAAGGTTTATCCTACCTGGGCGTGTAAGGTTCATGAAAATACTGGCGCAAAACATTGTACGGCAAAGCCGATAAAAGAAAAGGCGCTTGAAGATGCCGTCGTTCGCGCGATAAATAAACTGCTCGACAACAAGGAGAAATTCCTTACCGAACTAAAAGCAACGGTTCTAGAAGTTATGCTAGACGATAGCAACGGCCCTATCATAAGAATAGACACGAAAATAGCCGAACTGCAAAACGATATAACGGTTGCGCTAGAACGGATGCAAAAAGCCGAGATTACAGCGGAAGAATATAAAACGCTGGTTGACGGCTATAAGCGTAAAATAGACGTGCTTAACCTTGATAAGGAAGAAATAATTTTCGAAAACGGCAAAATGCAACTACTGGAATATCGCATAGCCGAAGTCGAAGACCTACTGGGCAATGGGCGTATCCTAGAAGAATTCGATAAAAACGTGTTCAAGGGTTTAGTACAGCGAATAATCGTACTCTCCCAAAAGGAAATTCAAATAGACTTCAAGTGCGGTATAACGGTAAAAGAAAGCCTTTAAGCAAGCAATAAGACCGACGGCGTAAAAAACTGTCGGTCTTGATTGTTGAATTTAATATAATAATGGCTCACACAGATTAGAATAATAAATATTTTGAAAATATTAACAATATATCTAGTGATTTATATTTGTTAAAATCGAAATATAATAAAAATATTTTTAAAATATGCTTGACATTTGTCGAATAATGGTGTATTCTTATGGTGAAATAATAAAGGAGTATATTATTATGAAAAAACAAAATGAAAGCAAAAGAGATTGTTTTGTTCGTATTGCAGAGGCGAGAACCAATAAAATAATAGATATGTTGCGCTTATTGGGTAATTGTTCCAATACGGCAACTTATGAATATACGAAAGAAGACGTTAAAAAGATTTTTACGGCGATTGATGAAGAATTAAAAGCGACAAAAACGAAGTTTGATACAGTGACAACAAATAATTCGAAATTTAAACTTTGAGGTGTGATATGGCGATTAAATGGTCTTTTATTTCTAACCAAGATGGGGAAATCAAGGGTATAAACGATTCTGGGGTTGCAACATTTAGAGGGACACCATTAAAGTCGTTGGCGAGAGAAATTTGCCAAAACTCTTTGGATGCCTTTGTTGATGAAACGCCAGTTATTGTTGAGTTTCATGCATTTGATATCCCAGTGGAAAAGATGCCAGGAGCAGAAGAATTAAAGGATGCTTTTGTGCGTTCGAAAGATTATTGGGGTGGACAAAAAACCTCTCAAACGCGAGATTTTTTTGAAACCGCGCTAAAAGAGTATGATAAAGAAACAATTTCCGTATTACGTATTAGCGACTTTAATACGAAAGGGTTACGAGGTTCGCGTGAAATAAGAGATACTGACTGGACTAATCTTACTAAATCGTCAGGTGTTTCTGATAAGCATGGTACAGCGGGAGGCTCTTATGGTATTGGTAAATACGCTACATTTGCTTGTTCAAAGTTTTCTACTGTTTTTTATAGTACTTATGATATCAATAATGAGCAGGCGTATCAAGGCGTTTCTCGTATAGTAACGTTTACGAGAGCTGATGGGGAAGATACAACAGGGTTGGGCTTTTATGGAGAGGACAGAAATAAACCTGTATATGAACAGCTTAATCTTGATCCTAATTTTTCGAGAAAGTTGGAACAATATGGTACTGATATATATGTAATGGCGTATGCGCAAGCGCAGTCAGATTGGAAACGAGAAATTATTTTGTCAATCCTGGACAGTTTTTTTGTTGCCTTTTGGAAGAATAAGCTTAAAGTTTTGGTTGACAATGTGGAAATTAGCGTTGATACTCTTGCGGATTTGATGGAGGAGTACAAGGATAGCGTTAATAGCTATGTATATAATTATTATAAAGTTTTAACTTCTACAGAAACCAAATGGATCGAAGAAAATTTCTATGGGTTGGGAGTAATTAAATTTGGAGTTCTTCTTATGGACGATGATGCAAGCCGTCGTGTTGCCATGGTTAGAAAAACGGGCATGAAAATAAAGGATCAAGGTGGCATATCTGGATATATTCCTTTTATGGCGGTAATGCTCATTGAAGGAGATGAAATTAATGAAAGACTGCGTCTTATTGAAAACCCTCAACATACAGAATGGGAACCTCAACGTTCTGCGAATGAACAACAAGCACGAGAATTATTAAAAGCCTTAAACGATTTTATGCGAAAAAAGGTTTCCGATTTTGCTGCGCAAGGTGATGTGCTTGAATTGGACGCGGTTGGATTAAGTGAGTTAATTCCCGAAGTTACTGATGAAGATACGGAAAAGGCAAAAGAAGAAAATGTGAATAATGCTACGAATATCATCGAGAGCAAAGTTATTATTCAAAAAGAAAGAAAACCGATAGCGAAAAAGGCTAAGCCTAAAACTGTAGAAGGAACTCCAGTAGAAGGTGATGACGTTCCTGGATGGTTACCGAAAAATCCGAAGCCAAATCCTCCACATCCTCGTCCGCCTAAACCAATTGATATTGTACCTGGAGGAAACACAAGAGTACAGCAGTCAAAGGAAATTGGTATTGAGAAATTCATTTTCATTTCACCAAATAGAAAGCAAGGGAAATATATGCTAAATATTGTACCTGCTGGAAATACTGATAACGGTGCGATTGAATTAGCTGTTTCTGGCGAGGTGTTTAGTTTTCCTGCAACTATTAAAAGCGCGGTTAAGTTGGGAGGGGAAGTGCTTGAGGTTGATGGTAATCGTATAAAGGGACTCCAATTTGAAAAAGGAAAGCAAGTTCGTATTTCAGTTGAACTGGATAGTAAAGACTATTGTGCGTTGGAGGTAAGTGCGTATGCGGATTAGACAAAAATATTATCCTTATCCTGTAATGGAACGGGTTGGGCGTTCTTACAAAGAGTTTTTATTCAATGTCACGACGTCTGTGAAAAGAGAGGGGTACAATATTGTATTTGAGTTCACTGCCGAAATTGCTGATGAACAAATTTCCAAGCTAATCAAGGAAGGTAAAGCTGTGTTTGCTTATCATATACAGTGTGCACAAACTTGTTATAGGGCGGCATTTGAAACATCTGAAAACGTAGCTCAAAGAGTTGTTAAAGAAGACGATTTGAATGGATTGGTAGAAGTTTGTCCGTTTGTAATCGCTAAAAACGACATTAAAGCATTTTCTAGTGAAAATTTTAGCTCGGATTATATGGGAATACGTTTTGATATAGACAAAGGTGGTATCCTTGCTATTGGAGATCAAAGCGAGCACACCATAAGTAAAGATTTGCAGGATTTAAATAATGCGTCGTCTATATTCCTTGTAATTCCTAATCCAGCGGCTAATGCGGAAAATATGAGTGTGGAAATCAGAGAGAAAAAAATTTGTGTCGTATTACCGCAGGAGCAGCATGGTATTTATGGTAGCGTAAGTAAAAGCAAAGCAACACAAAAAGCAATGCATGCTATGATTTTCGTGCCTGTGTTTATGTCTGTTTTTGAAGAATTAAGAAAACGTTTAGAAAGAACGGGTAATTTTGCTGATTTTTCTGACTATCAATGGATACGTGCTTTGGAAAAGGTGGCTAAAAAACGTTTTGACAAAACTTTAGAGGAGTTGTTATTGGCGAAGGAGCCGCTTGAATTATCTCAAATGTTCTTAAAAAATCCTATGAATGATGCGTTTGAAGTATATAGGAGTAATTGACATGAATGCTAAATTTATAATGCAAGAAGATGTTGCAAAATTATATGCTAATATTAGTGAATTACATAAGCAGGTAGTAATTTCGGGTAAGACCTTGGATGAGTATTTAAGTAAAGAAAAAGTAGTACTTGATACCAATATTCCAGTTGAAGAATTTACTTTAGATATGTCTGACGAGGATGCAGTGTCAACGGATTTTGAAAATGTTAAACGAGTTTATAAGGCAATGATGGGTTTGAGTAATTCGCAGGCGTCTGATGAACGAATTTGGCTAGCATATTCTTTTGACGTGTGCAAGAATTATATGAACTATCGTTGGCCAGCAAAAGAAGAAAGTATGGTGAATAATAGATGGCTTTTTGGCTATACAGCTAAACGTTCATTATTTAGACATGGCATAGCGCGTTTATGGTGGATTGGTAGATGTACTTATGATGCCAATCGAACTGATCCGTTTGAATTGACTGCATATGTTATTAATAAGCAAGATATTATCAACCAACTTTTGGATATTGGGTTTAATGGGAATAAAGAACTTGTACTTGCTGTGATTGAAGCGTTGCGTGATATGGAAAAAGACGGAAAAACGGTAGGGCGTGAGGAAATTCGTTCCGTTTCAAGATATATTAATTCGCTTGGAAGTATGTATTTAATTGATACATTAACTAGAGCGGAAGTATATGCGAAGGTAAAAGAAATTTTTTAATAAAGGAGTGTTACGATGATTTGTTTAGGCTGTCAGCAAAAGATTATGGACAACGTAGAAAGTTGTCCCTTTTGTAGTGTAAAATATAATGCTGAAAAGCTTAGATTTATCAAGTATTTAGGTGATGCGGATAGCCTTGTAGGGTATCAAAAATCATACAAACTTGTTTTATTAAAAAATATTTTCGAATTCATACAAGCTGGTGAAGAGTTATCCGTTGATAAAATTATGTATAAAATCAAGGAGTTTTACTTGAATAGAGTACACAATGGGTTGCCAGCAGATTATGAGGTAGATTCGCGGATTAAAAATATAACAGAAAATACAACAATATATGATATTTGGGCTGTCTTTAAGGCGAATCCTTATAATGTTATTAATAATCAAGGCTTTTTGTTTCTTGAAAAAAATAGTCGAGGAGAGTTGATTTTTATATTACCTGATGACATTGTTATGGATTTAACCCAAAAAGAATGTGACAATTTTCTCGCTTTAATAGACAAAAAATTGGATTTGTATTATTCAAAATATAGTGGGGGAATACAGCTCAAAGAAGGAGATGTAGGTTCAGGTGATGTGTTGCCAAAAGATAATAGTTATATATCTGAGGCGACAAACGAACCGATAAAAGACAAAACGATAAAAATAATTCCTATCGAGAAAACGCGTTTAAGCGTACGTTCTAAACATTGTTTAATGCGTAGTGGTTATATGACGGTTCAGGACATAATTTTTTTAGGGGCGGAAGATTTGTATCATATTAGAAATATGGGACAAAAGTCAGTAGAAGAAATACTGGGCTTGATTGCGGATTATAATAATGGTAGATTGATATATAATGAACCAACATTGGTTGAAGAATCCATCGAAATAGGAGAGATGGATTTGAATTGTTCATTGCAAGACACAAGGTTAAGCGTTCGCGCCAAAAATGTTCTAGGGCGTGAAGGATATAAGGTTGTTGGAGATATTATAGCTATTACGGAAGAACAATTATATTCATTCCGTAATGTAGGGCATTTGACCGTTCAAGAGATACTTGAATTTGCAAAAAACTCGCGTTATGCGAATAATTTGGAGTCTGGTGAAGACGAAGGGAAAACGAGTGTTCTATTGCAATCTATAAAATCCACCAATTTAAGCACGCGTGCAAAAAATGCGTTGCAGAATGGTGGTTATCAGGTGGTAGGTGATATTTTAGATTTAACCGAACCAGAATTATGTGAACTCCCAAAAGTTGGTGCAAATACGGTTGAAGAAATTTTACTATTTTCTATTACATTAAAACAAACATTGGCGGACAACTCAATTGAGGACAACGAGAGGAATTGCAAATCGATTAAATATCCATATTTTGAAATAAATGTCGAGTGTGAGAATATTCCAGTAACGGTGTTGTCCTATTTTGGTATGCAACCGTCACTAATAAAAAAATTACAAGGGCAGGGTATTTACAAGTTAGAGCAACTTAAAAAAATGGACTATGCGACAATCCGTGTTGCAATGGGCTCTGATTGGAATAAGTTATTGCATTTCACATTAAGTGAGTTTTTTGATGGAGCAGTTGCTGCAACAAAATTATTTTTAGATAATATCAGCCAAGAAGAGGATTTGAGTTTTATTGTTGGTCGTAGTCGTGGGGCGACGTTGCAAGAGCTTGGCGATAAAAGGGGGCTTACTAGAGAGGGAGTAAGGCAAAACATCGAAAAACCCTTAAAGTTTATTAAGCCCATTGCTGTTTGTTTAGCAAAAACATTGATTAAAAAAATGCAAGTCAAATATTTGACGTTGCAAGACATTTATGATGTATATGATAATGATGATTATGATGCAATAATTTCGTATGCGTTACATGAATCAGAAGAAATAGAAACAATAGACTCGTTAGGACTATACTTCATAAAGGATAACGTTTCTTATAATGCAATTCTTTCTCAAGCGATTGCTGAGTATGTTGGCGAAGGGGTATTTTGGAAACGTGAGATTGCTACGCTAGTAGAAATACTGCAAGAAAAAAACCTTTCATTTGTTGATTTGAGCGACGTATGGTTTTATATGCTAAGTCAAGGGTATAAGGTGTATGGAGAGTATGTTGTACCGCATACAGTGCCTTATGGTAATTTGTTGGCAATTATCATTGACGAGGATTTTCCCAATGGCATTTCTTTTTCAGATGAAAGTGAGGTTGCTTTATTGCGCGAGCGAGCTTATGTAAAGTTAGGCGAATTAAATTTGCCCAAAGAGGACAGACCTCTTTCTGCTAGAGTTATCGACTTGTTGGTGCTTTGCGATAGAGGGAGATGGATATCACCCAATCGAGTATTTATTGATATTTCAACGCTTGAAACAGTAAAAGCTTTCATTGATGAATCAGAGCAAAATATTATATATTATCAGGCTTTATTTAATCAATTTGAAGGACTGCTTTCTATGACAAGTGATGTGTTTAATTATCACTATTTGCATGGAGTTCTGAAGTATTACTATGGAAGCGAATATTCATTTAATAGGGATTATTTGCAAAAAGAAACTGGAGTTAAAACTGGAAATCTAGAGAGCCGTATTTATGAATATATTAGTAGTAAAGGAGAGGCGGTCAGTAGGAAAGAATTAAAAGAGCATTTAAGAATTAGTTCTGATATAATGATTTCCAATGTTATTGCTGGTAGCAGAAATATTTTTCAATGGGAATTTAATTACTATAATTGTTTGGGCAATGTTGATATTCAAAAAATCGAAGAGGAGTTTTTGAATGAAATTATAACGGAGATGTTTGCAGAAAATCAGAATTACTGTAGCGCCAAAATGGTGTTTGAATATTGTCAACAATTAATGCCAGAATTATTGGAACGTAATTGCATAAAGAATGCTACCAACCTTTTTTATTTGGTGGCTACTTTAATGGGCGATAAATATAAGTATAGAATTCCGCATATTTTACCCCAAGACAGCCTTCTTTCTACAACTGAGGATATTGCCAGAATGTTTGTGCAAAATCCTAAAACACTAAAATGGGATGAATTTTCTACCATGTCGGAGCGTTATGGCTGGGGGCAAAGTACGGCAGTTATTATCTTTGAGAGTCTCACTAAGGATAATTATTATAGAATATCAAGGACAGAATACTTACGCAAGGAAGAGCTTATTATATCGCGTGAAGATATAATGCAGATAGTAGACATTTTAAAAATGTACCTTTCTGATAAGGAATATGTCGGAGTTTGGGAAATAAAATTTAATCGTTTTCCGAATATCGGCTATGAATGGACTGCACATTTATTAGAGGCGGTGGTTTCTTGCTACATAAGAGAGTTAAAAATAATAACCCCGAGTTTTGGTAGCAATAAAACAGAAAGAGGGTTGTACGTTCCTTTTGATAGTGAATTAACGACATTTGATGAAGTGGTTCTTAAAGTAATGAGAAATAGCGATGTTAAATCTTTGACCGAAAGTGAAATGTATACAATGTTAGTTCTTTCAGGAGTTATTAAAAATTCTATTCCGTATGAATTGAAGGAATCCCAATTAATTGAATTCAAAGATGGAGTATATACGATAAAAGAGAGCGTTTAACGCTCTCTTTTACTTTAATCATGTTGTTCTCGACCATTTGAAAAGTCCATATAAAACAACTCATCGTTTAATTTTGTGAATACTACAGATGTTTTTCCGTAATTGTACAAATCTGCTGCAGTAATAGCTTTTCCGCTTTCTACACCTATGCGTTCTCGGAAATAGCGACCGAGCATAGCGTTATCGTCAGGGCAGGTAATTGCTTTATCTCCATCCTGCTCCACGCGCATTTGCATACAATAATCATCATCGGTAATTACAGTGAAATAGCGTTTATTCAAAGGGAAAAAGCCAGTGGTTGCAATTGCCCTAGGCAAAGGAATATAAGCTTGATCAGGGTTGCGACCTGGACGTTGCCCCCAGTTTAATCCTGAAGATTTACCAACCTCACCATTTTTAGAAACCAAACTTATTTCTTGCATTAATGGTTTGTCGCTTGAATAAAATTCGCGGGTTTCATAATCGAAACGAGGTTGATTTTTATAAATGCGAATATAGTTCTCGACTTCATTATCTGTATTGATAATTGAATTTCGCTCAACGCTTAAGAAATATTCATTAGCTTCTTCTGCAGAGCATTCCATAAGGCTTTCTCCACAATCTTTACTGAATGCGCTTTGCATATAATTGGCAGAACCACTAAATGCTTTAAAAGGTTTTCCATGTTTTAGCCAAATATAAATTTTTGAATGGATGGGTGGCATTATATAGTTATATTGACAAGAGATTGTGGAATACTCAGGATTTTCAGCATATTGCTTTTGCAATTCCTTAAATCCTTTATGAACACCAAGGCTTAAACCGTCATAAGGACACATGCCGATAATCAACTTAATTTTTATAGGTATTGAATCACTTTCTTTTAGCTTATTAATGTGATAGGCAGCCATGCTTGGAGAAGCATAAGCAGAAACAATTCTTAATTCATCTGCGCCTTCCAACGCGGGTTTTAGTAAGACTTTATTTTCGAGATCAGTATCGAATTGATATTTCATATCAGAGTCTTTGGCATATAAAAATTCCAAAGAGTTACATTCGATTGACGGATAGGAGATTCCGGCAAAACATTTTAAAATTGATTCAAAAATAATTTTTGCGCCTTGGCATGGAACGGCCATGCCAATTTGTCGGCGTACCCCTTCCTTTGAGCCTATAAAACGATAGGTGTCAGGGAAGGTTTGTAAACGCGCGCGTTCACGGTTTGTTAATGCGCGAGGTTCTTCCCAATGGTAAATATGTGTGCCGCCACCGCCACTACCTGTTACAGTATAAGCGGGTTTAGTTGGGTCAAGACGTTTATAAACTTGACTGATTTTTGCTCCTGCAACATTTAAGCGTAAATGTTCTGGTAAGTCTGACGTGAAAGCGTTTTCCCCTGGACGGATATGAGTTAATCTAGCAACAACTGCCTCAGATTGTTTAGTGCGCTCATTGTTATAAGCGTCTAAAGCAATCGGTGGATTTTCTATGGCGTTACGGCAAGTGTTATCAATGTTTTGATATGGTGCAGGAGAAGGAACCCTAAACTCAATGTTTAGATCATTTCGGATGCCGACTATAATAATGCGGTGTCTTGCTTGCGGGATACCGTAATCTTCAAATTGATAAAGATGAGGATAGAGTCGATACCCTGCATTTTGCATTTCATGTAAAATTTTTGTTAATGTTTTTCCTTCATTGTCATTTTTAAGGCCGCCCACATTTTCTGCAATAAACCATTGAGGCTGAAAACGCGTTAAAGCTTTTATGCCATAAGTATAAAGTGGGCCATATGTTCCGTTTAATCCCTTTTTTTCTCCAACATCACTATAATCATTACAAGGGAAACCAAAAGCTAAAGCATCAATTGGTGTAAGTTTTGCTAAATCAAATTGACGCACATCCTCGTGGTATACTGTCGGATCTAAATCGTCAAGTTTTCCTTGTTGGTTTATGGGTGTGTTGCAAATATTGTGTGAATAGGTACAACAAGTGTCATAATCATAGTCATTAGCCCAAGCGTGTTCAATAGAATATTCTTTTTCTTCGTGAAACGCAGGGGAGGCTGTGAGCGCTCCCCATGCGATTCCTCCTGGACCACAAAACAATTCTCCTAAACGAAATTTCATAGTGTACCTCGATTTTTTATTTGCTGAATGTATTCTAATACTGCTTCTTGTTGTGTTTTGCTTAAATCAGAGCAATTTTCTATAATGGGCTGATAATATAAGTAACGCTCAATGTCCTCTAAATATATAGCCAGTAAGTTAATATTTAAGACATTAGATAGAGATACAAGAGTCTTTATTGAAGGCTTTTGTATTTTATTTTTTTCTAATTTACTAACATCGGTATGATTAATACCGCTAAGTTTAGCTAAATCTCTAACCGATAATCCTGCTTTTTCTCGATTTAATTGGATTATTTCGCCTAAATTATTTTTCATAATAATATAATAGCATAAATATTGAAAAAAATCAATCATAATGCAGCTAAAAAGCTGCACTTCTTTAAAGGATTTTTAATACTTTCTAATGTTGGGGACTCCGTAAATAGTTTTATTATAAATTGGTTGGTTTGTTATAAACTCATGAATTCTTAAGGATGCAAGAAATTATTGGCTTTGCATCCTTGAAAACTTTAAAAAGGCTAGGACGTATAAGGGATTTAACCGTCAAGAGTGCAAGGGTGCAATGATTTTTTTGCGTCTACACGCGCGTACGCTACTTTTCGTGCAAAGGTTATAAAAATTACTTATCGTTCGATGGTTGGGCACTTCTTGGGTGAGATAACAAGGTGAGAGAAAGCGACGACGGTCTTACGCCAAAAAGGAAAAAGGGGTATAAAAACCCCTTAAAACGAATAAAAGACAAAGAAAAAGACACACACGGCAAACGTTTTAACGCTCCTTTCGTGTGTGTCTTGATGGCGGAGAAAGAGGGATTTGAACCCTCGCACCAGTTTTATCCAGTCTACTCCCTTAGCAGGGGAGCCCCTTGAGCCACTTGGGTATTTCTCCTAACTCGCCAAGACATCTTACCACAAACGAAACGGATATGTCAAGAGATTTTGCTACTGCGACAAAATTTTATCACAAATTTTTACTCGGAATAGAAAATGATTGAATTTTTGCTATCTTTATGATAAAATAATGCAGTATGATAGATGTTTTATTTGATGCGATATCAGATTCGCTTAAGGTTTTGCCGTTTCTAATTTTGGCATACTTAGTTATAGAGCTACTCGAACACGCAACGGCCGCCAAATTTTCGGCTAGGCTGCTTAACGGTAAGCTCAGTCCGCTAATCGGGGCGGGGTTGGGTGTTATTCCACAATGCGGCTTTAGCGTGGTGGCGACCAAGCTATACACCAACAGGTCGATAGCAATGGGAACACTCCTTGCCGTATATTTATCCACGTCGGACGAGGCTATTGCTGTGCTTGTAAGCGATTTTTCGGCGATAGACAAGCTTTTGCCGCTTTTGGCTATAAAGGTTGTTTTTGCGGTGGCGGTAGGATACGCGGTAAATTTCTTTTGTCGCAAAAAGGATCTAAACGTAACAAACGAGCAAGTGAGCGCGGTAGGGTGTCACAATCACGTTGTAGGCAAGGACGACGATTGCGCGCATTGTTGCGACGAGAGTGATTGTCATAGTGACGAGGATCACAAAATTAAGCATAGGCGCAACGCGATAAAAAGGTACGTAGCGCATCCGCTTTTGCACGCGGCTATTACATTTGGATATATATTTGCAGTAAATTTTGTTCTCGGCGCGATAATTTTTTGGGTAGGCAAAGACGCGTTGGTTTCGTTTATGGGCGAAATAGCGTTTTTGCAGCCGTTGCTTGCCGCAATTGTGGGGCTTATACCCAACTGCGCCTCCAGCGTAGTAATTGCGCAAATGTACGCGGTAGGAACTCTTTCGCTTGGCGGAGCGATAAGCGGATTGTGCGTTAGCGCAGGGCTTGGGCTTGCCGTATTAGTAAAGGAAAACAAGAGCGTTAAGGATACGGCGGTTGTAATAGGGTTGTTGTTTTTGCTAAGCGTAGCGCTTGGACTTGCAGTAACTGCCGTTACGGCTATCATTTAATTGACATTTTGGTTAGTATAGTATACAATAGATAAGAGGAAAATTTTATGGCTTCGCTTTATCGTAAATTCAGACCCGACAGCTTTTCGTCGGTAATAGGTCAAGAGCACGTAACCAAGACGCTCGTAAATCAAATTGAGTCTAACCGAATTGGTCATGCGTACTTGTTTACAGGCAGTCGTGGCGTAGGCAAGACGACTTGCGCCCGTATTTTTGCGCGCGCAATAAACTGTCTTAATCCCGACCACGGCTCTGCGTGTGGCAAATGCGAAGTGTGCAAGGCTCTTTCGGCGCCCAATATGGATATTTTGGAAATAGACGCTGCGAGCAATAACGGTGTAGACGACGCGCGTGAAATAAGAGAAAAGGTAAATTATCCGCCTGTAAATGGCAAGTATAAGGTTTATATAATAGACGAGGTTCATATGCTTACGGGTAGCGCGTTTAACGCTTTGCTCAAGACCATAGAAGAGCCGCCTTCGCACGCCGTGTTTATTCTTGCAACGACCGAGGCGCACAAGCTGCCTGCGACAATTTTGTCAAGATGTATGAGATTTGACTTTAGGCTTGTTTCTGTGGACGAGATAGCCGCTTTGCTGTGCAAGGTTTATGACGAGGAGGGCAAGAAGTACGATATGGACGCCGTTCGTTATATAGCGGCGGCGGCAGAAGGCTCTGTGCGTGACGCGCTCTCCATAGCCGATATGTGCTTGTCCTTTTCGCAAGAAAAATTGAGCTATGCTCAAGCGCTTGCTGCCCTTGGCGGTGTCGATAAATCTAAGATACGTACGCTGTTTTGTGCGATAATGCATGGCGAAATCGGCGGTTGCTTTTCGGCAATAGACGATTTGGCTACAAGCGGAAAAAGCATTGGACTTATTGCAAAGGAAATTACCTACTACGCAAGAGATTTGCTTTTGCTTAGGACTTCGCCAAAGCTACTAGTAGAAACTGACGTGCATATCAAGATGATGAACGAAGACTTGGCTTTTGCGTCGGTAGAGTTTTTGACGACGGTCATTACGCTGTTTTCATCCATCGAGGCGGAGCTTAGATATTCGCTTTCGCCGCGCATAGTGCTAGAGACTGCTTGCGTTAGAGCGTGCAAGCTAGCAGCAAGTGATCTTTCTGCCTTGGAAGAACGCATTTCTAGGTTAGAAAAAAAAGTGGCGAGCGGAGCTTTTGTGACACAGGTCGAGCAGTCGGCACCCCAAGCGCCTCAGGGCGACGTTCAAATGTCTGCGCCTATGGTATGGGGCAAGGTAATAGGATATTTTAGAAAGAACGAGTCAACAAGGCTTCAAACTCTTGTGGGCAACCATAGCGACGTAGAGATTAAGGGTAGAGAGTTTATCGTTTGGTGTATAGACAACTATCTCGAATTTTGCAACCAAAACACTATAGACGCAATCAACCGTGCGTTTGCGGCTAACGGTATAGGGTATAAGCTAAGAATAGAAAAGCGCGCTGAAGTGGATAAGGACAAAGAGCTTGAGCGTCTTAAGATGATGGTTGGTGGCGACGTAAAAATCAATATTGTAAAATAAGCGAGTTTTCGCGTGGAAATTTTGGAGGTAAATATGGCTAAATACGGTGGTTTTGGCGGCGGCGGTATGAATATGCAAGCTATGATGAAGCAAGCGCAAAAGCTGCAGGAGCAAATGGCGGCGGCGCAAGCTGAGCTTGAGGATACCGAGCTTACGGGCGAAGCAGGCGGTGGACTTGTTTCGGTTACTATAGACGGAAAAAAGAGATTGCAAAGGCTTTCGATTAAGCCCGAAGCGGTGGATATGGACGATTTGGAGATGCTCGAGGACCTTATTCTTGCGGCGTACAACGAAGCGTTCGCAGCGGCTGAGGAGCTTGAGGCTGAGCTTATGCCTGCCGGTATGAACGGATTTATGTAAGATGAAGCAGCCCGTTAGTATCGTAAAGCTTATCAATAAATTTTCGTCGTTACCGGGCGTCGGGCTCAAAACGGCGCAAAGGTTTGCATATTCGGTTATTGATATGACCGAGGCGGAAGTAAACGACTTTTGCGACGCGCTCTTAGCGGTAAAGAAAAACGTAAAATTCTGCTCAAAGTGCGGCAATTTTACCGAAGACGAAACGTGCGAAATTTGCAAAAGCCGCGACAGCTCTGTTATTTGTGTGGTGGCGTACCCAAAAGACGTGCTTGCGCTTGACAAGGGCGGCTCGTTTAAGGGAGTGTATCACGTTTTGCACGGAACGCTTAGTCCGTTAGACGGACGCGGAGTGGACGACCTTAATATCAAGAGCTTATTGGCTCGCCTTGACGGAGTTAAGGAGGTAATTATGGCGACCAACCCCGACGTAGAGGGTGAGGCGACGGCTATGTATCTAAGCAGGCTTATTAAGCCGTTTGGAGTCAAGGTTACCCGTCTTGCGCAGGGTATAAGCATAGGTAGCGACATAGAGTACGCTGATGAGGTTACTTTAGAGCGCGCTCTTGACGGCAGAGTGGAGATTTAGACTAATTAGGACGGAATAAAATGGAGCAAGCACAAAAGGCAATTAAATTCTTAAATAGAGATTACATACTTAACGTGTCTATTATTGAGCCGATTCGAAATGGAGCGGTAGATATTCTTTATGTGGATGACGATTGCGTAATGGTCAAAAGCAAGGAAAGTCATGTTTTTATGATAGAAACTGACGATATGTCCAAGGCTGACAAGCTAATTGATACCGTGCCTGACGATGCGGCAATAGTGGCGCATAATCCTATTTTGGCGGATTTGGTTGTAAGCAAGAAGGGCTTTGAGGTCAAAACACCGTGCTATCAAGGCGTTTATCAAGGCGAGCCGTTTGTATATGACCAAGGCGAGATGGAAATCCGCCTAATGCGTGAGGACGAGGCAAAATTAGCGTGTGAGATGTACCACTTTAAGGAGGATTCGGCAATTACTCATATAAGACGCGGTCTTGCTTACGGTGCGTACGTTGGCGGCGAGGCGGTAGGTATGGTTGGAATGCATATTCAGGGCGCGATGGGACTGCTGTCAGTTAAGCCCGAGTACCGTAGACACGGCTATGCGGAGATACTCGAAAAGTTTATTATCAACGACGTATTAAGCAAGGGACGCGTGCCGTACTGTCAAATAGTAGAGGGCAACGAGCCGTCACTTTCTCTTCAACGCAAGGTGGGTATGGTTATAAGCAAAAACCAACTGTTTTGGCTACATAAGGACTAAGAAAATAGAATATGTATGCAAGAAAAAAGAGCAGATGCGATAGCGTGACACTCCGTTAAGAGTATCACGCAGTCAAATCCGTCTTCGACGGGTGAAATCCACCTACGGTGGATGAAATCGCTGTGCGATGAATTCCTGCTTTGCAGGGTTGTATTTAGGCGGATTTGATTTCATCCAAGGGCTTTACCTTGGATTTCATCTGAATGATGTGAAGATTTCATCGTTGCTGTGCAACGATTCCATTAAACCGACAGAAAAGGAGAGGACATTTCGGCTACTAACCGATTTGTTCTCTCTTTCTGCTTGTCATATGGGTTTGGGATTAGCCCGTTTGCTTTTGACCGGTCAAAAGCGATGCTTGCGCTTTTGTTAATGTGTTAATTCTCCGCTAAGAAAATCACCCTATTGCATTTACTCTTTTTTGATAAGTCTATATTAGTATTTTAAGTCAAAGACGGTATTACATACGCCTTCGGCAAAGTCTTTTTCGTGGCTGACGAGAAGCACCGCGCCCTTATACTGATTAAGGGCTTTTTTCAGACTGTCTTTGGCGCGCACGTCAAGATGATTGGTAGGCTCGTCAAGAATCAAAATGTTTGACGGAACGTTCATAAGAGCCGCGAGCTTAAGGCGCACCTGCTCGCCGCCGCTAAGCGTGCCTATGGGTTTGAGCGCAAGCTCGTTTTTGAGACCTACCCTTGCAAGTAACGAGCGCACGTCCTTTTGATTAAGGCGAGGGAAGAGTCTGCTAAGATATTGGGCGGGTAATTCCTCGGAGCTTTCGAACGTTAGGTCTTGCTCGATATAAGCAACCTTTACTGCCGGATGAAAGCTTGTCTTGCCGCTAATACGAGTCAGCCTGTTAAGAATAGTTTTGATTATAGTGGTTTTGCCTATGCCGTTAGTGCCGCGTAGCCAAAATCTTGTTTCGCTACCTAACGTAAACGAAATAGGTGGCAAAATAGGCGAGCCGTAGCCTACTTCGAGCTTGTCAACGACCAAAAGCTCCTTTGTATGTAAGTCAACGTACGGAAAGCTGAATTCTGCGTCGTAGATAACGGTAGGCTTTTTGATGATTTCCATTTTGTCAAGCAGCTTTTTGTGGCTGTTTGCCATGCCTGCCGTAGCGGCGCGCGCCTTGTTGCGTTCGATATAGTCGGTCATTTTTTCTATTTCGCGCTGTTGACGGACGTAAGCCTCCTCATACTGCTTTGCGTTCTGCTCGCGCTGAACGATAAATTGCGAATAGTTGCCACTATATTTTTTTATTTCGCCGTTTTCGATATTAATTATATTTTTGCACACCTTGTCCAAAAAGTCGGTGTCGTGCGATATAACCAAAAACGCCGATTTAGTTGCATTGAGAAATTCTTGCAGCCACTCTATATGCTCTATGTCAAGGAAGTTGGTGGGCTCGTCAAGCAGCATAATGTCCGGCTTGGTAAGGAGAAGCTTAGTAAGCATTAGCTTGGCTCTGCCACCGCCGCTAAGGTTGGATATAGGGGTGTCATAGCCAAAAGCAGATACGCCTAAGCCGCTTGCCACCTTTTTTATAGTGGAGTCAATTTCAAAGAAGCCTGCGTTTGTCAGCGTATCTAAGATGTTGTTAGTCTTAGAAATAAGCTTGTCGAGTTCATCAGGAGAAGCTTCGCCCATTTGCGCGTATAAGCTCTCCATACGCTCGTTGAGAGCGAACATATCGTCAAAGGATGTGCGCAAATATTCCATAACCGTAAGTGAGCGGTCAATGTTTGCGTGCTGGTCGAGATACCCTCTAGATAGTCCATTAAGCCACTTGACCTCGCCCTCGTCTTGCAAAACCTCGCCCGAAAGAATTTTGATAAAGGTGGACTTGCCTGCGCCGTTAAGTCCAACTATTCCGGAGTGTTCGCCGCCCGAAACGCTTAGGCTCGCCTTAGAAAAAAGAGTTTTGCTGTCATAAACGTGTGATAAATCTTTTATTTCTAATATACTCATACGTAGATAATAACACAATTGAACCAAAAAGGCAAACATATAAGCTGTATTGCTTGTTTTTGATTGTGTAGTGTGGTACAATTACCGTATGGCGACTTGCAACAAATGTCCAAGAGGGTGCAAACTAAATAACGGAATAGGTCTATGCGGAACTAACGGAATAAAGGTGGCAAAAATTATGCCGCATTATTTCGAGGAGCCGTGTATTAGTGGAACTAACGGTAGCGGAGCGATTTTCTTTTCGGGCTGTAACCTTAGATGCTGTTATTGCCAGAATAGACCTATTAGCCACGGGTTAAAGGGAGAAGATTATACGGTAGAGCGGCTTGCGGACGAAATTTATACCTTGCAAAAAAGCGGTGTTCACAACATTAATCTCGTTACCGCCGCTCATATAGTAGATTTGGTAGCAAGCGCACTCAAATCCGTCAAGCCTCATCTTGCTGTTCCTATAGTATACAACAGCAGTGGCTACGAGGGGGATATAAGCTGCTTGGACGGTCTTGTTGACGTGTATTTGCCGGACTTTAAGTATTATGACGGCACGCTTGCGGCAAGGTATTCGCTTGCGCCCGACTATCCCGAGGTGGCACAGCGAACCATTATGGAGATGGTACGGCAGGTGGGGGCGGTCAAAATGGAGGACGGCTTGATTAAGAAAGGAGTGATAATTCGCCACCTTGTTTTGCCCGGTTGCCGGCATGACAGCATAAGGATTATGGAGTATATTGGCGCGAATTTTCCCGATGCGTACGTTAGTATTATGAGCCAATTCACTCCGCAGTTTAACGTGGGACATAGCGAGCTTAACCGCAAGGTTACGTCGTTTGAGTATAATTCAGTCGTGGACTATGCTGCAAAATTAGGACTTAGAGGCTTTATGCAAGGTAGAACGTCTGCCGACAAAGCTTTTACTCCCGAATTTTAGCCGACCTACAAAAAAACAAACATGGGCGTAGGTGATTTATTAAGATAAGAAACAAAAAAGAGCGTTCCAAAAGACCTTGGAGCGCTCTCTTTATGCTGTATATACTATTTTTCTGTTGATATCATAGGTGCTTTATTGCCTTTGGCGGCTGTGAAAATCAAAAGCACTGCAAACAGTACCGCCGCCACAATCCAGCCGGGCCAAATAAGGCTCGTAAGTCCTGTAACAAAAAAGCTAACTAGGGCGATTGCCGCAATTAATAACGCGCCCGGGAGCTGTGCCTTTATGAATTTTATGTGATCGCACTGGCAAACGCTTGACGCAAGCAACGTAGAGTCAGATATGGGCGAAACCTGATTGCCAAAAACAGAGCCCGAAAGAACTGCGGATATAGAAAGTATTTGCATAGTAGAGTACGCGTCAAACATAGGAACGGTAAGCGGAACGATAAGTCCAAAGGTTCCCCACGCCGTTCCGGTAGCAAAGGACGTAGCCATTGAAACTACAAACAGTATGCAAGGCATAAGTGCTTGCGCCTTGCCCATATTTGCGGTAAGATTGCCGATAAAGGTCGCTACGTCAAGTCGCTCGCATATTCCCGTAAGCGTCCAAGCAAAGACGAGAATTATCATTACGTCCACCACACTTTTAAATCCTTCTGAGATACAAGCGGTAAATTCCTTGAGTGTCATTGTTTTGCGCGGCAGATAAAGAATAACGCAAAACAGTATGGTAAACGCGCCGCTAAGGACGAGCGATGTTTCGGAGCTATATGGGGAAGCAAGCATTAGAATTATAGAAAAGGCTACGAGCAAAAGAATAGGAGCGAGAAGGTCGATAGGCTTGCCCTTTTCGTTTTGCGAAATTGGCGTGGGTGGTTCTTCGCTTTGTGCAATAACCGCGTGTTTTTTCATCCCAAACGGACTAAGGTCAAACGCCGACGAGATAAACAAAAACAGCAGTGTAAGTATGGGGTAGAAGTTACAAAGTAACGTTTTTAGATAGATAGAAAATGCGTCGCTGCCGTCCCCGAGCGTTTCGCCAATATTTCCGGTTATTGCGCCCGCCCAGCTCGATATGGGTACTAGTATGCAAATTGATACCGATACACTACCTATTATGTACGCAAGCTTGATTCTTGAGATTCGATATTTGTCGGTAACAGGACGCATAATTGTTCCCGTCGCCAAGCGGTTAAAGTAGTCGTCCATAAAGATAAGACAACCGAGAGTAGTAGTAGACAGAAGCGCCCCCTTGCGAGAGTGAATTTTGCTTGCCATAAGTCTGCCAAACGATTGCGTGCCGCCTGACTTATTCATAAGCACAACGATAATACCGAGCTCAAGTATAAAGATAAGAATTCCCGCATTGCCAAGTCCGGAAATGTGAGCATTTTCTCCCGTTACAAATATATCTGCGCCCATTTTGTGCGCCATTACGCTAAATAGCTCGTTAAATGCCTCTATGGGATTGCCGCCCGCAACAAACATTGCGCCTACAATTATACCCATAAGCAGCGAAACAAAAACTTCCTTTGTAATCAGCGCAAAGACTACTGCAATCAACGTGGGAACAAGAGCCCAAAACGTTCCTTCCATATGCGAACCTTCTCTCCTATGTAAAGTATAAAATATAAATCTTGTATAAATTATACATACAGGCAAGGCTATTGTCAAGCAAAAGAGTAGGGGGCGATAAAAATATTTTTATTATAAGCTGCGCTTCATTTGTCAAACAGATAAAAATTTAACCTTACAAAAAAGCCTTTTTCAGAGGGGGAAGAACTGCTCGCGCAGTTGGGTTTTTATTAAGCTTAAATAAAACAAAAAAACCGACTTAGAGTAAAGTCGGTTTTTAATTTTTGTAATTACTAACAGATTATTCTGCGGTTTGTGTGCTTTCTTCTACGGAGCGCATAACCTGAGATGCAAGCACACCATTTTTCTTTTGCATAGTATAGGCAACCACGATAAGAGCTACGAACAATAATGCAGCAACAATCCAGCCAAGCCAAATAAAGCTCGTAAGACCTGCCACCAAGAAGCTTACCAGAGCAATTGCCGCAACGAGCAATGCGTTGGGGAGCTGAGCCTTTACGTAAGCAAGGTGGTTGCTCTTGCTTGCCGCCGCCGAAAGAATAGTAGCGTCCGAGATGGGAGATACTTGGTCGCCAAACACAGAGCCTGAAAGAACGGCAGCAATAGTAAGCACCATAAGGTCATAGCCGATAGCTGCGCCCATAGGAGCAACGATGGGAACCATAATACCAAAAGTTCCCCAGCTGGTACCGGTAGCAAAAGCCGTACCCATAGCCGCAAGGAAGAATATTGCAGGCAAAAGCTTATCTGCTTCGCCCATCCAGGTAGCAAACGCAGTTACAAACAAGCTAAGGTTAAGCGATTCGCATACTCCGATTAGCGCCCAAGCGAATACGAGAATAATAAACACGTCTGAAATGGACTTAAAGCCAGTTCCAAAGCAGCCGGTGTATTCTTTGAGAGTCATAAGCTTGCGCGGCAAATACAAGATCAAGCAGAAGATTACTGCGATACAGCCGCCCATAGCAAGCGCGGTGTTAGTAGAGAAAATCGTTTCGCCACTATCGTTGCGGACAAGAAGAAGAATACAACACGAAACAACAAGCACCAAAATGGGAAGCACGAGGTCAATTACTCTGCCCTTGGGGCTAAAGTCAACTTCTTCATCTGTTCTTGATGCTTCGTAGCCGCAAAGCAAGTCGCCCGTCTTCATAGCGGTATGCTCGTGCTTTGCCATGCCAAAAAGGTCAATACCCAAAGCGGAAGTAAATACAAGGAACAAAATCAAAAGGATAGGATAGAAATTGCTGAAAATTGTTTCTACATAAATGCTAAACGAATCGTAGCTTGCTCCAAGACCTTCGCCGATATAGCCCGAAATTGCGCTTGCCCAGCTAGAAACGGGGATAAGAATACAAATCGAAACCGAAATGCTACCTACCAAGAAAGCTGTCTTTGCGCGCGAAATGCGGTATTTGTCGTTGATGGGTTGCATAATAGAACCAACTGCCAAACGGTTGAAGTAGTCGTCCATAAACATCAAGCAGCCAAGTCCGGTGGTAGCAAGCAAAGCGCCCTTACGTGACTTAACGTGAGTGTGCACCCAGTTACCAAAAGCCTTAGCGCCGCCAGCCTTGTTCATCAAAGCGACCAAAATGCCAAGTTCAAGAATAAAAATAAGAATACCTGCGTTGCCTGCGCCCACTACCGCGCCGGTAGAATCGACTTCGGGGCCCATAGAGCCTGCCATAATTTCAAAAATTTGTTCAAGCGCGCGAATGGGATTGCCGCTAGCGCTGATCATACCGCCTACGAATACGCCAAGGAAAAGAGAAATATAAACTTCCTTGGTGATAAGCGCAAGAACGATAGCTGTAATAGCCGGAACAAGCGCCCAGAAGTATTCGCCCATAATTTTTGCCGCATTGTCTGCCGTAATGATAAGCTCTGATGCTAACAAGTTAATCATTAGTGCTCTCCTTTGAATAAAATATACTAACAGCATTTATTATACCTATAAAAAAAGCAAAAGTCAACACATATGCGTACACTATTTATATAAGAGATAAAAAAACTGTCACTAAGAGCTGTCACTAAGATAAAAAAATATTGATAGTGCTCAGTAAAAATAAAAATTTAATTGACTATGTTTTTGAATTAAGATATAATTTATACATAAAAGGAGATAGATAAGGGTGATAAAAAGATTTTTTTCGTACTATAAGCCTCACAAAAAGTTGTTTGTTATAGATATAATATGTTCGTTTTTGGTGGCTGTTTGCAACCTATTTTATCCGTTTGTGACCGAGCAAATAATCAATAGCTACGTTCCTAACAAGCTACTTACTCTTATGCTCGTTTGGTGCGGAGCGTTGCTTGCTATTTATCTCGTTAAAGCGACGCTATCATACGTCGTTCAGCACTGGGGACATATACTTGGCGTAAGAATACAAGGAGATATGAGAGAGGACTTTTTTCGACATATCGAAGGACTCCCGTTTACGTTCTTCGACGACAACAAGACGGGAGCAATTATGTCTAGGATAACCAACGATCTTTTCGACATATCTGAGCTTGCGCATCACGGGCCGGAAGATACGTTTATGTCCCTAATTACAGTAGTTGGGGCGGTGGTGCTGCTTTGGATAACCGTCAATCCGTGGCTCGCGTTAATAATCTTTTGTATTATTCCGTTTATGCTGCTTTTTGCGATAAAAACCCGTAAGAATATGCGTACGGCGTTCAAAAAAAGCCGCGAGGGTATGGCTGAGGTAAACGCCGAGGTCGAGTCGTCCATTTCGGGAATTAGGGTTGCCAAGGCATATAATGCTTCGGAAAGCGAGGTTAAGAAGTTTCACTCCTCCAACGCCAAGTTTATGAAGGCGCGCTCGTCTGCATATAAGGCAATGGGAATATTCTTTAGCGGAATGGGATTTTTTAACGATTTTTTGTATCTTGCTGCGATAACGGCTGGCGGACTGTTTATGTACTTCGACCTTATAGACGCGGGTGAGTTTGCGGCTTACATACTGTATACCACTATGATAATAAACCCCATCCGTACGCTCGTCAATATCTTTGAGCAAATCCAAAACGGTATGACGGGCTTTGTGCGATTTACCGAAATAATGGACATCCCCGTAGAAGAGGAGTGCGCTAATCCCGTAGAGGTAGGCGAGCTAAAAGGTGATATAAGGTACGACAACGTAACCTTTTCGTACAAAAACAAGGATAGCAAAAACACGGTAATCAAAGACTTTTCGCTTACAGTTCCTGCGGGTAAGACGGTTGCGTTGGTTGGCCCAAGCGGCGGCGGAAAGACTACGTTATGCCACTTGTTGCCCCGTTTTTATGAGATAGAGCAGGGTAGCATTTCGATAGACGGTGTAGATATAAGGTCTATGAAAAGGTCTGACCTTAGACGAAACGTCGGTATCGTTGCGCAAGACGTATTTTTGTTTGGAGGCTCGGTGAGGGAAAATATCCAGTACGGTAAGCCGGGCGCAACCGAAGAAGAAATTATCGAGGCGGCAAAGCGCGCTAATATTCACGACTTTATATGCGAGCTGCCCGACGGGTACGATACTTACGTGGGCGAGCGTGGCGTTAAGCTAAGCGGCGGTCAAAAGCAACGCATCAGCATAGCGAGAGCGTTCCTAAAAAATCCGCCTATACTCGTCTTGGATGAGGCAACGAGCGCGCTTGACAACGTAACAGAATATCAAATTCAAAATTCTCTCAACAGCCTTAGTCAAGGTAGAACGGTTATGGTGGTAGCGCATAGACTTTCGACCATAAAGAACGCTGACGAAATTATCGTTATTGGCAAAGAAGGAATAATTGAGCGCGGTACGCACAACCAGCTTATCGAGGCAAAAGGAGAGTACTATAAGCTGAGCTCTACCGTGGCTAATTGATAGCTAAACGCGCTAACTATAGATAAAACTCAGATAAAAAAGCTCACCTACAAGGTGGGCTTTTTGAATAGAGTTTGTTTTGTTGCGCACACTTATTATATGATTTGTAGTAAGTGTGGAAAAGACGTAAACGTAAATTCAGTTTGTTATTGCGATAAATGCGCGACGTCGTACTGTCACCGTTGCGCAAGCGGCAAATGCTCGGTTTGTATGAGCGAGCTTAAGTTCTTTAGCTAAGAGCTAATTTGACTCGTTTGCTGCTTGTACAGCCTTGTGATATTCAGCTACGATAAGCGACTTCAATCTTTCACGAGTTTCGGTATTAAGCGGATGAACGATATCTTTGAATTCGCCCGATGGCATTTTTTTGCTGGGCATTGCTATAAAATAGTCTGTTTCGCCTTGAATTACCTTAATGTCGTGAACAACGAAATAATCGTCAATCGTAATGGTAGCAACGGCTTTTAGCTTGGTGTCTTCTTTTTTAAGTAGTCTAATTCTTACTTCTGTAATGTTCATAATGGTCAGTCCTTTTTTTGTAATATCACTATTTAATCACATTTTCAACAAAAAGTCAAGTAATTTCAACACAATTCTTAAATTTTTGTAACTTTTTATGAATTCTATTCATATTATTGATGTATGAGAATTCATTTTATAGGTATATGCGGTGTAAGCATGGGTTTTTTGGCGACGCTTTGCAAAAATGCTGGCATTACGGTCAGCGGCTCGGATCTAACAATGGACGGGCACGATGCAAAAAACGTTATTGGCGCAGACTACGTTGTTTATAATTCGGCAATAAGCGAAAGTAACGTAGAGTATATAGAGGCTAAGCGTAGGGGAATTCCACTAGTCACAAGGGCAGAGCTGCTTGGAGTAATTTCGCATTTGTACGAAAGGGTCGTTGCGATAAGCGGTACTCACGGCAAGACCACTACGGCGGCTATGATGAGCGAAACGCTAAAAAAACTAAACCCTACCTGTCACGTGGGTGGGTCGGTAAGAGGTACGTTTGGCAAGGTGGGGGACAAAGGGCTGTTTATAACAGAGGCGTGCGAATATAAGGAGAATTTTCTTTCGCTTTCGCCCGATTATCTTATAGTGCTTAACGTGGACCTTGACCACGCCGATTATTACAAAACGTACGATAACTTTTACGCTGCGTTTAGCAAGATGGCGGCAAAGAGCAGGGTTGCGTTTGTGTGCGGCGACAACAACGCCGCTACGCTTAAAGGCAGGGAGCTTACTTACACCTTTGGCTTAGAGCCTACTAATGATTATTATGCTCAAATCAAAAAGCAAACAAACGGTTATTATACCTTTAAGGCGTATTTTCGCGGAGAAATTATAGGCAAGGCTACGCTTGGCGTGCGTGGCAAGCATAACGTCGTTAATGCCATGGCGGTTATTGCGTACTGTCATCATACGCAGACGGATTTTGGCGCAATATCGCAGTTTTTTGGAGTGGATAGGCGATTCGAAACGCTTGCTACGATTGATGGAATAGAGTACATAAGCGACTACGCCCACCATCCCGACGAAATAGATTGCGCGCTAAAAACAGCAAAGGAGCTTTTTGGCAAGGTTCTTACCGTATTTGAGCCGCACACGTATTCGCGAACGGAGGCTTTTTATAAGCAATTCGCGCGGTCGCTTCTTAAGTCGGACGAGTGCATACTGCTGCCCGTCTTTGCCGCACGTGAAAAGGAAAGGGACGGGATAAGCTCCGTGCTTATCGCAAAGGAAGGGAAGTTTTTGGTGGCAAATTCGTACCGCC
>JAFVXL010000059.1 GCA_017501145.1 Clostridia bacterium
CTTGCAAGAAGCATATGATAAAGGCTTAATAACAAAAGAAGACTTAAAGGCAATTTGTTATTTTAGATGTTATGGCTTTGTGTATGAAAGAGTGGATTATGATAAGCCTTTGAGCGAAAGTGAAGCAATCGAGAAAATAGATTATGAGCCGAGTTTTGAGCTTGGGGAGCTTGACAAAGAAACTGAGCGAAAAATTAAAGGAGCAGCAGCATATTGGTGGAAAGGCACAAACTCCGATGATTGGAGCGGCAAGGCTGAAGATGTTCGTTATGAGTATTATGGTACATATAACAAATGTGTAGCGGTGGAGATCATAGTTGGACTTTATGACATACCGCAAGAAGAAAAATATTTAGAAATTGACGGAATAGTTTTTAGGTATACCGGGTGGTTGCCGGAAGTTTGGGTAGAAAATGATTATTAAATATAACACAGGATTGGTTTTATGATTAACAAGCAAATTAAAAAAATAAGCATATTTATAATGCTAACAATATTGTTGGGAATAACGCTATCGTTCTCGGTACACTATGTTTTAGCAGAAGAAACCGAAAATGAGTATGAAGAAAAGACATATAGCAACTTAACTGTTGAAGATGACTTTGATGATAGCTGTGTCTTAGTAGTAATGGACAAAAACGTAGGTGGAATAAATAAAATACATAGCGAAGATTTCTTTGGGGATATAGATATAGAAAGTATAGAAGACTTGACTTATATAGAAGGTAATTTCAATGAACTTAAATATTTAGACCAGGGGAATTTTAGACAAATTCTTAAAATAAATTTATCTAAGCCATCAAAGGAAAACGTATTGTATGCTATAAGTGTTTTAGAGGGTATAGAAGGAATTAAGCACGCGGGACCTAATTATTATGATAAGGCAATGGAAGAAGATGAAAATAGCGATACTGTAGGTGAGTATAATTTTTGGAATTACTTTGGCGAAAATGGTATCCATTTAGATGAAGCTTGGCGATTTACAACTGGAAGTAGTAATGTAAAAGTAGGGGTAATAGATAGTGGAGTGTATGAACATCAAGATTTGAAAAATAATCTTGACGTTGGTTTAAATTGTGTAACTAAAACTACAACAACAAACAATGACACTAGCGGGCATGGAACACTCGTAGCTAGTATAATAGGCGCAAAAAATCAAGAAGAAAATGGCTATAAAGGGGTATGTCCTAATGTTAAAATTGTGCCGTTTCAAGTTGTTGACTACAATGAAAAAGGTGAATATCGTAATTATAAAGTTTCGGATACAATAAGAGCCATTAGTTATGCAATAACATATAGTATTCCTATTTTAAATTATAGCGCAACGACATTTTATGATACCACATATGAATATTATTATTCGCTACGAGAAGCGGCATTGAATAATTATAATGGACTTTTTATTGTAGCTGCGGGAAATGAAACAACAAACTTAGATAGTAGACGTAGTGATCCTGCTTGTTATGCAAACGACAGTTACGGGTATCTTAGTAAAAGAGTAATAACAGTAGGAGCTTTAAACGAAAATGGAGCTCGCAGAGAGAACTCTAATTATGGTCAAAATACAGTTAGTATTTACGCGCCAGGACAAGATATTATAGGAGCAAATTACGGTCAAGATAATTATAGGTCAGCTCATGGTACCTCATATGCTGCACCGCACGTGGCGGGAGTTGCCGCGTTAATGCTGTCTTTAAATCCTAATTTAACTGCGGAAGAATTAAAAGCTAAAATAATAGTAAGCGCGGAAGATATTACAATTTCAACGCCAGGTGGGAATCAAAATGTAAAAAAGCTAAATGCATACGAAGCGCTTAAAAGCGTAGTTTATGAAGTGGATTCGCAAGGTGTACTTACAAATGTAAATGTGCCGGAAAAAGCGGGTGTTTTGGGTGTACCTACGGATGTTAACGGTATAACCATAACAGAAATAGGCGACAATGCTTTTAGTGGTTGCACAAGCTTAACAAGCATAACGATACCAAGTAGCGTAACGAGTATTGGGCTTAACGCGTTCAGTAGTTGCAGTAATTTAGCATCGGTAAATTTTGCTGAAAATTGTCAGTTGGAGTGCATTTATGGCGCATTTTTGGGTTGCAGTAACTTAACAAGTATAACGATACCAAGCAGCGTAATTAGCATAGGACAAGGAGCATTTGCTGGTTGTATAGGATTGCAAACGGTTGAGTTTGAAGAAAACAGTGAAATAGAATATATTGGCGACATGGCTTTTAACAATTGCACCAGTTTGGGATCAATTACGATACCTCAAAATGTTTTTTCTATAGGATATGGCGCATTTTGGAACTGCACCGATTTACAAGCCGTAATGTTTGAAGGAGAAAGCGAGCTTACATATATAGATAGTAATGCGTTTAAAAATACAGCGATTGAAGAAATTATCATACCGCAAAGTGTACAAGAAATAGGAGTGGAAGCTTTTTGGTATTGTGATAATCTAACGACAATAAGATTACTTAGACCTTCGTCAATAGGAGTAACTAATTGTTACTTTGGCGCAAGTGAAAACGAGCTTCAAACAGCATATCCAAGTTTAGAAGAAATAATAGTGCCTAATGAAGAAAGCTATGAGGCATATAAGGAAGCAATGTTTATTTATCCTGCTATGAGGGTATTTTTAACTTGCGATCCGGGACAGTTTGAATTTGAGCTACTTAGTAATGGAACATATATGGTAAGCAATGTCGCAGATGATATTGCTGGAGATATAGTTATTCCTGCTATGTTTAATACTATACCTGTAACGGTAATAGCAAACAATGCGTTTATGGGTTGTACAAATATAACGTGTATAACAATCCCAAGTAGTATTACGACAATAGGAACAAATGCATTTGGATATTGTTCCAGTTTAACGACAGTATATTTATCCGAATCGCTTGTGGATATGGATGGCTCAACGTTTATGTGTTGCTATGCATTAACTGATATAATAGTACCTAATATAGCGAGTGTATATTATGCGCATATAAGTAATCTTCCAGATTTGGCTAGTTTTATCATTTGTGATTCGGGACAGTTGTATTTTGAGCTTTTATACAACGGAACTTACGCAGTAGTTGGCGCTACATCTGACATAGCAGGCGAATTGATTATACCTGCATATTATAACGGCGCGCCAGTAACAGCTATTTTAGATAATGCATTTGCTGGCTGCGATAGTTTAACATATGTAGAATTACCGTATGCGATAACAACAATAGGTGCGTATGCATTTAGCGGCTGTATAAGCTTAGAGGATATAGTGTTGCCGAGCAGTGTAATAAATATAGACGAATATGCGTTTGAAGAATGCGAAAACCTTGGAGTAGTGGCGTTATTAAGAACGGCAGAGCAAGGAATAACGCAAATAGACACAACTGCATTTTATGATAACGGATTGATTTGCTTTGTAGTATTCGACGAGGACAGCTGTGAAGCATATAAAGAAGAATTGAACACAAGTCTTCAAAATTATGTGCAGTACGTAATGTATTTGTAAGATTTATTAAAATCAAAACATAAAAAAGGAGTTACTATGATGTAACTCCTTTTTTGTCGTAATTTTATTATGAGGTAGGCTAGTATTTAAGACCTATTAGATAACGAACTCTTTGAGCGACTCTAAGTCCACAAGTCCTACCGACTTATCCACAGCCTTGCCGTCCTTAAAGAGTATAAGGGTGGGGATGCTCATTACGCCAAATCGCTTCGCAAGCTCGGGCGACTCGTCCACGTTAACCTTGCAAATTTTTACGTCAGCGCACTCTGCTTCAAGCTCGTCAAGAATAGGAGCGAGCATTTTGCACGGGCCGCACCACTGCGCCCAAAAGTCCACAAGTACTTTGCCACTTGCAATTTCAGTATCAAAATCATTTATAGTCAAATGTTTCATATATGCCTCCGTTATATAAGTATGTGCTATTTCGCAAGTTCTATCATAGCCTTTTTGTAAATTTCTGCCGCCTTATAAAATTCTGCGATAGAAACGTGCTCGTCTATGTTGTGGATATTTGTTTCCGAGCCCTCGAAGGTCGGACCAAACGCCACGGTGTTGGGCAATTCTCTTGCGTACGTTCCGCCACCGCAGATAAGACAGCGCGCTTCCTTGCCCGTGCACTCGGTATAAACTCTAAGGAGAGTTTGGACAAGCGGAGAATTTTTGTCTATGTAAAGGTTGGGAGCGAATTTCTTTTGTTCAATTTTGGTTTTTGCGGGCATCTTGGACGAAATTTGTCTTTTTATTTCGTCGGGATTAGCGCAAACGGGTAAGCGCATATCCAAAGAGAAATAAAGTCTATCGTCATCAACCTTGATTATACCCATGCTCATAGTAAGCTCGCCGCTTACGTCGTCGCTCTTATAAATGCCGAGATTTTCTGCCGCCGAATGAGAGCATATATACTCGTTAAGGAACGAAACAATTTCGCTGTCCGTAAAGCAAGCAAGCATTTTGATAAGCTTCCAAATTGCGTTGTCAGCTTTGTCCGGCGCCATAGCGTGACCTGCTACGCCGCGCGTTTCGATAGTGATAACTTCGCCCTCGTCGATTGCACAGAAGTCTTCTACCTTATAGCCTGCTGCCAAAATCGCGCCTACTGCTTGCGAGCACGTAAATAATTTGTTGCTAATGTTGCCGTCGCAAATCTCTAAGAAGCGCTTGCCGAGCTCGCTATCCTTAAAAATGCTAATTCTAGAGCGATCGGGTACTACGTTGTAGCTTTCGCCACCGCTGATGAACGCGATATTCTTCTTGAAAAAGTCGTCAAGCGGGAGAGAATACATAAGGTGAAGTATACCCTTTTCGCTATTAATAAGCGGGAAGTCGGAGTCGGGTACAAAGCTCATAGACGGGATTTCGCCGTGATTTACGTAATGCTTAATGCAAGCGCTACCGTGTTCTTCGTTGCAGCCTGCTATTATGCGGATACGCTTATTAAGCTTGATTCCGCTATCCTTAATTTCCTTAAGTGCATGAAGACACATAACAACGCTACCCTTGTCGTCCACAACGCCTCTACCAAAAAGCTGCTCGTCTTTGATTACTAGCGCGAACGGATCGGACGACCAGCCTTCGCCTGCCGGAACTACGTCCAAGTGACAAAGCGCGCCTATGCACTCCTTGCCCTCGCCATATTCTGCATATCCGCAGTATCCGTCGTAGTTGCCCGTCTTAAAGCCATATTCTTCGGCCTTAGCCAAAAACCAGTCGAGCGCATTGCGGCACTCAACGCCAAAGGGAGCGCCCGGTTGAGCCTCACCCAAAACACTCTTTATTGCAATAATTTCAGATAAATCCTTTAACATAAAAACCTACCTTGTATTAGTCAGATATACATTTTACTATACTTTGCGAATTTTGTCAAGTATTGCGCCGTAGTTTATGCGCAGATATGACTAAATACTAATACAATACAGCTAATTTGCTAAATGAAAGTAACTAAATTGCCAAAATGTTGGTATATAACTTGCTTTATTTTTGATTTTATTTTATAATAAAGGGTAGTAGTAGAATTTTGCATTTTTTAAGGAGCAACAATGAAAGAAGTTAGAACAAGATTTGCGCCGTCGCCGACTGGTTATTTGCATATTGGTGGACTCAGAACAGCGCTTTATGCGTTTTTGTACGCTAAGAAAAACGGCGGAAAGTTTATTTTGCGCATAGAAGATACGGATAGAGAAAGATACGTGCCCGGCTCGGTAGAAATTATTTATTCTACCCTCAAAGACGCAGGACTTGTGTATGACGAGGGCCCGGATGTGGGTGGTGATTACGGTCCGTATATTCAGAGCGAGCGCAAAAACGCGTATCTTGAATACGCTAAGCAACTTGTGGATAACGGCAGCGCGTATTATTGCTTTTGCACAAAAGAAAGACTCGAGGAGCTGCATAATAACGGAGCAACGAAGTATGACAAGCATTGCGCTTCGCTTAGCAAGGAAGAGGTCCAGATGCGTCTTGCACGCGGAGATAGCTACGTAATTAGACAAAATATTCCGCTTACCGGCAGTACCACTTATACCGATATGGTATTTGGCGATATAACCGTGGAGAACAAGGAACTAGAGGACAATATTTTGATTAAGTCGGACGGTATGCCCACCTATAACTTTGCTAACGTAGTAGACGATCATCTTATGGGTATAAATTACGTTATTCGTGGCGTGGAATATCTTTCGAGCACGCCTAAGTACAATCTTATGTACGACGGACTTGGTTGGGAAAGACCGCGCTATATCCATCTTCAACCCATAATGCGTGACGCTACGCACAAGCTTAGCAAGCGCTACGGGGACGCAAGCTACGAGGACTTTATCAAAAAGGGATACTTAAAGGAAGCGATAGTTAACTATATTGCGTTGCTTGGCTGGAGCAGTAAGGATAATACCGAAAAGTTTAGCTTAGCTGAGCTTGTGGACAAGTTTGATTTGTCAGGCGTAAGCCACTCGCCGAGTATTTTTGACGAGCAAAAGATGAAGTATATCAATTCGCTTTACGTTAAGGAAATGAGCGAGGATGATTTCCACGATTACGCGCTTAAGTTCTACCAAAATTACGATTATTTGAGTGGACTTGATTTGCGTTACCTTTCGTCGCTCCTTCACTCTAGAGTAGAAGTATTTACCGACGTAGGTAGACTTACTGAGTTTTTGACGGCGTTTGAAGGGTTTGACCTTAGCTTGTTTAATAACGCTAAGTGGAAGACTGATTGCAACGTAGCTAAGGCTATGCTTCCCGGGTTAGTTGAGCTTACCGAAAAGTCGTTTGACAATCTTCACGACGCGCTTATTGTGTACGGCGAAGCAAACGGATACAAGAAGGGACAAGTTCTTTGGATTTACCGTATTGCGCTTACTGGCGCGCAATCTACTCCGGGCGGAGCTGTGGAAATGGCTGTCTTGCTTGGCAAGGACGAAAGCTTGCGCCGTCTTAACGAGAGCTTATCTAGACTTTAGGACAAGATAATGAGCTTTAAGCAAGTAGATATAATAAAATGCACTACGCTTGCGTATGTGGGCGATTCGGTGTTTACGTTGTACGTACGCTCTAAGCTGGGTATAGATCCTACTATTCCTACTCGAGAGCTAATGAAACGCAGTATGGCGATAGTTAGCGCGGTGGTGCAGGCGCGTATTCACGACGGTATAATCGATAGCTTGACTAGCGACGAGCTTGCGCTTATGAATAGATGTCGCAACGCGCACGTTACCAACAAGGCAAAAAACGCAACCATGCGCGAGTATAAAAAGGCGACGGCATTAGAGGGTTTGCTTGGAGCGCTGTATCTTACCAATCAGCGCGAAAGGCTAAGCGAAATACTCGAAAAATGTTTTACGATAGGAGGTCGGGATGAGTAAAGCTGACAAAATATTCGTACAAAACCTACAAGAGATAATAAACAACGGTTTTTGGGATACAGACCACGACGTTAGACCGCGCTGGGCGGATGGAACTCCGGCTCATACCGTTAAAAAGTTTTGTATAGTCAATAGATATGATTTGAGCGAAGAATTTCCTATTATTACCGTTAGAAAAACTTTTTTCAAAAACGCGGTGGACGAGCTGCTTTGGATTTGGCAAAAAAAGAGCAACAATATAAACGAGCTAAATAGTCATATTTGGGATGCGTGGGCTGACCAAAGCGGCAGCATAGGCAAGGCTTACGGCTATCAGCTTGGAGTAAAGCACAAGTACAAGGAAGGCGAATTCGACCAAGTAGACAGAGTTCTTTTTGACTTAAAGCACAATCCGCTTTCGCGTAGAATTATGACAAACCTTTATTGTCACGCGGACCTTCACGAAATGAATCTTTATCCGTGCGCCTATTCTGTTACGTTTAACGTAACGGGCGATAAGCTCAACGCGGTGCTTAATCAGCGTTCGCAGGATATGCTTACCGCTAACAACTGGAACGTTGTTCAGTATGCTGTGCTTGTGCATATGATGGCAAGTGTTAGCGGACTTAAAGCAGGTGAGCTTGTGCACGTTATTGCGGACGCGCATTTATATGATAGACATATACCTATTGCAAAAAAACTAATCGAGGCAGAGCAGTTTGACGCTCCTAAGTTTAGTATAAACGACCAGGTAAAAGATTTTTATAAGTTTACACTTGACGACTTTGAGCTTACAGATTACAAATTCACGCCGCTTGGCGAAAAAATAGAGGTGGCTATATGAGAATTATCGTTGCCGTTAGCAAGAGCTGGGGCATAGGCAAAGACAACAAGCTGTTGTTCTCGCTAAAAGAGGATATGAAGTTTTTTAAGCAGACTACCTCCGGTAAGGTTGTAGTTATGGGCAAAAACACTTATTTGTCCCTTCCTAAGCGACCGCTCAAAGACAGAATAAATATCGTGCTTACTAGGGAGTGCTTTGATGACGGAAGCATTACCGTAAAGGATATGGATGAGCTTTTTGCTCAAATCAAAAAGTATGATACAGACAACGTGTATATTATAGGCGGCGCAAGCATGTATAAGCAAATGCTGCCGTACTGTGATACTGCGTTTATTACCAAGGTGGACGCAGATAGCGAGGCTGATACGTATTTTACCAACTTAGACGAGCTTTCTTCGTGGCAATGCGTACAAGAGAGCCAAGCTCAAGATACGCTGCCCATAGTGTTCTGCACGTACAAAAACAACGACGTTAAGGAGTATAAATAATGAAGATAGAGGGAAGAAACGCCGTAACCGAAGCGCTTAAGGCAGGCACTACCATAGATAGATTGCTTGTAGAAAAGGGGCTTAAGGATGCCGGCGCACAAAAGATAATAGACGAAGCAAAAAGCCGTGGCGTAAAGATATTCTTTAGAGATAAGATAGCGCTTGACCGCGAAAGCGCAACCAAGCGTCATCAGGGATTTATCGCTGAGGTTACCGACTACAAGTATAGCGAGCTCGAAGAAATTCTTAGCCTTGCTGAGCAAAGGGGCGAACCGCCTTTCTTGCTTATACTTGACGGAGTAGAAGATCCGCACAATCTCGGTAGCATACTCAGAGTTGCCGAATGCGCCGGTGCGCATGGAGTAATTATTCCGCGTCACCGCTCGGTGTCCGTCAACGAAACGGTAATCAAGGTTAGCGCAGGAGCATCTGCTCACATCAAGGTAGCTAAGGTTACTAACATCAACGATACAATCGACGAGCTTAAGTCGCGTGGAGTGTGGGTATATTGCGCTGATATGGACGGACAGTCTGTTTATAAGACCGACCTAACAGGACCTGTTGCTATCGTAGTAGGCGGAGAAGGAAGGGGTGTAGGCAAGCGTACGCGCAGTAACTGCGACGGAATTGTCTCGCTACCTATGTATGGACAAGTAAATTCGCTTAACGCTTCGGTGGCTACCGCTATTGTCGTTTATGAGCGAATTAGACAAAATTTGAGCAAATAAAAATTTTTTTAGGAGTATATTAGTATGAGAAGAAGAATTATTGCAGGCAACTGGAAGATGAATATGACAAAAGCTCAGGCAAAAGAATTTATGGGAGAATTCTTGCCGCTTTGCGCTAACGCTAAGTGCGAAACCGTGCTTTGCGTTCCGTTTACCGATATTCATAGAGTATACAAGCTTGCACTTGGCTCTAACGTAAAGGTAGGCGCGCAAAACGTAGCTTGGGCAGACAAGGGCGCTTTTACCGGCGAAATTTCGGCAGAAATGCTCAAGGAAGTGGGCGCAGAGTACGTTATTATCGGACACAGCGAGCGTCGCGCTTACTTTGGTGAAACAGATGAAACTGTCAATATGCGTCTTAAGCAAGCTCTTAAGTGCGGTCTTAAGCCTATCTTTTGCGTAGGTGAAACCTTGGAGCAGCGCGAAGGCGGCTTGACCGAGCAGGTTCTTAAAGCTCAAATTGAAAAAGGACTTGATGGAGTAGCCGAAGACGTTATTATCGCTTACGAGCCTGTTTGGGCTATTGGTACCGGCAAAACCGCTACTCCCGAAATGGCTAACGAAACCATTGGATTTATTCGTAGCGTAGCGACTAAGCTTGTTGGCGAGGTAAGTATTCTTTACGGTGGTAGTATGAATGCTGCTAACGCGCAAAATCTTTTGGATATGTCCGAAATCGACGGTGGACTTATCGGCGGTGCAAGCCTTAAGCCGAGCGACTTCTCGGTTATCGTAAATTGCGACTAGGAGCGTTAGATGAAAAAGACAGACGCGCTTATAATTTTGGATGGATTTGGCAAAGGTGAAATTTGCGACGGTAACGCAATCGAAATTCAAGGCACGCCTAACTTCAAAAAGCTAATTAGCGAATATCCGCACACCTATATAGACGCATCGGGACTTAGCGTTGGCTTGCCCGAGGGTCAAATGGGTAATAGCGAAGTAGGTCACCTTAATCTTGGCGCCGGCAGAGTAGTGTATCAGGACATCACCCGTATCGACAAGGCAATAAAGGACGGAGATTTCTTTACTAACGAGCAGTTTGTCAAAGCTGTGGAAAACGCAAAAAACAACGGTTCGTATTTGCATATCGCTGGACTTTTGGGAGATGGAGGCGTTCATAGCTCGATAAACCATTTGTTTGCATTGCTTACGCTTTGCAAAAAAAGTGGGTTAGACAGAGTATATGTTCATTGTATTACCGACGGTAGAGATACTGCGCCCGACAGCGCACTTGGGTTTGTTAAGAGCGTGGAAGAAAAATGCAAGGAGCTTGGCTGCGGAAAAATTGCTACCGTTTTGGGCAGATTTTATTATATGGACCGAGATAATCGATGGGATAGAGTTGAAAAGGCGTACAAAGCCGTTTTCCTTGGCGAAGGCGATACAAAGTCCACCGCTATGCAAGCAGTACTTGATTCTTACAATAGCGGCGTAACCGACGAATTTATTTTGCCGTGTATGATAGACGGATACGACGGTGTTAAGGATGGGGATAGTTATATCTTCTATAATTTCCGCGCTGATAGAGCAAGAGAAATGTCGCGCGTAATATTGTGCGACGACTTTAACGAATTTGGTAGAGTTAAGCCCAACGTGTTTTACGTAGGCATGACCGAGTATGATGCAAAGCTCGATATGCGTATAGCATTTGGACCTAAGGATATTCGCAACACGCTTGGAGAATATGTTTCGTCTAAGGGACTTACTCAAACAAGAGTTGCCGAAACCGAAAAATATGCGCACGTTACCTTCTTCTTTAACGGTGGTGTAGAGCAACCCAACGTCAACGAAGACCGAATTTTGGTGGCAAGTCCCAAGGTTGCGACATATGACCTTAAGCCTGAGATGAGCGCGTACGAGGTTACGGACAAAGCGCTTGGCGTGGTGGGCAAAACAGACCTTTTGATTATGAACTACGCAAACTGCGATATGGTAGGACATACTGGTATAATGGATGCGGCAGTTAAGGCGGTAGCTACCGTGGATGAGTGTTTTATTAAGGTAGTAGACGCCGTTATTAAGACCGGCGGTAGCGTAATTGTTACAGCCGATCACGGAAATGCCGAGTGTATGAAGGTAGGTGACAAGCCTATGACGGCGCACACCACCAACGTAGTTCCGCTTGTAATAGCAGGAGAAGGTGTAAAAGGCAAGGAGCTCATTAGCGGCGCATTGTGCGACGTTGCGCCCACGCTGCTTACGCTTATGGGACTTAGCATTCCTGAGGAAATGGAAGGCAAGTCGCTTATTAAATAAAAAAACCGCTTATGATAAGCGGCATTTGGATAAAACGAGATTTTCGATAACGTCGGCTACCTTTAGCGCAAGCGAGTACACAAAGCCAAGCCTAACGGAAAAAAACCTTTTGTCAGTAGGCGGATAGTTGCAAGTTACTGCAGTTACGCTTAAGTCGCCGACCATGGGTAAGTTTTTACCGCTGGCAGCTCCCGGAAAAATTCCGCCGCTATTAAGGTAGACGTTGCCTACGTTTTTGCCAACGCACGAGTCTACGGCAACGATAGTAGACGAGTGGTTTTCTTTGATAACGGCGTAGTAGCTCGTAAGATTTAGTGCAGTAATGGGATTGTTGAGTGTTCCGTAGACGAAAGCAGGCAAATTGCGTTCAATAAGCATTTGACCTACCATAGGTCCGAGGCAATCTCCGCCTACGACGTCAGTTCCAATGCACATAATAACAGGTAAATTAGATGAAAGTGTTTCCATATAATCGATTATGGACAACACGAAAGAAGTTGATACGAATAGGAGGATCGAATATATGATATTAGATATTATTTTTATAGTATTTATTGTCGTTTTTGCTGTTCTCGGTTTTGTGTTCGGGCTTTTTAAGACTTTTGTTTCTTTCTTTGGTTGGTTTATTAGTTTCGTACTCGCATATTTATGCGCAAAAGCGCTCGCTAACGCATTTTTGACAGCCAAAACAGCCGAGTGGTTAGTGGGTGACGGCTCGTTCTTTGACACCATTTACGCAATTATACCCGAAAGCATCAAGAATATTTCGATGGATACGATTAGAGATAGGGTTAACGCAAGCGACTCCGAAGAATTGATAAAGTATTTTATTGCCGAAAATTCGGGCGGATTGCTCTCTTTCTTCTCTTCGATTATCCAAAATGCAGTTTGTAAAGATATTTATCTTAACAGCGCTCTTGTTGACGTTGGTCAAGTGCTTGCATTAGAGCTTACTTACCACCTTTATGTAATTATGGTAGGCGTGATATTCTTCCTTGTGCTTAGAGTTATCGTAATGGGCGTAACCATTATTTTTAAGGTAAAGGATAGCAAGGACGGCAAGGAAAAGCAGGACGTCAAGCTGCCCTTGCGCTTTGGAGGTATGGCGCTTGGAGCGATTAGAGGCTTGGCGTACGGTTGTGTTGTGCTCGTGCTTATGAGCTACCTTTCGGGCGTGTTTACGTTTTTGCAAGGACCGGTAGGCAATTCTAAGCTCAGCGCGCCTATAAATACGTGGATTTCTCAAACAACGGGTCAAAAGCTTAGCGATGACTTAGAAGAAAACGAGAGCTTTTTGCTCGTAATGTCAGCGCTCGAGGAGAAGATTGCTACTGAAGAAGAATAAGCGTTCTTAAAAACAAAACTTTATAAAAATAGAGCAAGAATAAAAGGAAATTCATCTTATTCTTGCTCTTTTGTTTAATTTTTGTAAAATGCGCTCAAAGGATTTATAAATGTGGAGGAGGATTGAAGGGAGCGATGTAAAGCTGTCCATATACGCATAACTCAAATACGACAAATCCTATAAGACACGCCAATAAGGCTCCAGCCAAAATTAATGCAACGATTGCACCCAAATATTTTGCGCGTAATCTTTCTGCAACAGCCAGATATATTGACGTAACAAGCATGGCTATATCAGGTATTATAACTGACGCGAAAATGTTGAGACCTAATACGTTGTTGATTTGGTACATAATAGCTGAGATAACGAACATAATCAGTCCAATAAGCGAAACGATTATGGCTATTTTGTTATACAGTCGGGAAGAAGACGGTCCGCGATTTTCTAAGTCAATTGATTCGTCAATTGATTCTATAATTTTCATATTCTATACCAAGAAAAAGTTATATAGTGTAAATAAAAGGGGCGTAAGAAACGCCCCTAAATAAATTACTCTTCGGTTTTCTCTGCCTTTTTGGCTCTCGTTCTCTTCGGTTTAGCCTCAGTAGCTTCTTCGGTCTTTTCTACCTTCTTGGTAGCCTTCTTTGCCTTGGGCTTAGCTGCAGCTTCTTCAGCAGCCTTAGCAGCCTTTTTCTCTTCAGCTATGCGCTTAGCTTCTGCCTTAGCAGCCTCTTCACGAGCAACCTTTTCTGCTCTCTTTTCTGCAGCGATGGTCTTGTTATCCTTCTTGATAACGATTTCTTTCTTGCCGCTTTGGATGTCAGAAAGTCTCTTAGAAAGCTTAGCCTTGTGGTTGTCTGCGCAATTCTTGGTGATTATACCCTTGGTTGCAGCCTTGTCAATAATAGACATAGTTTCAGGCAAAAGCTGCTGAGCAACTGCGATATCAGTTTCTACAGCATTGTTGAACTTCTTTATAGCAGTGCGTAATTCGCTGTTGAGCATTCTGTTACGCTCGTTCTTCTTGTCGTTTACGAGTACGCGCTTCTTTGCGGATTTAATGTTTGGCATTTGTATTCTCCCTAAAATGATTATTTCTAATTGCTAACTGAGATATTTTAGCATATTAAAAATATAAAATCAAGTAATAATAACGTTTTTTTGGAGCAAAATATAAATAAATACGTAAAATTTTTGGAGTTAGCGGTGAATATTAGGACTGACATGGCAATAGAGCTTTCGCCAATCTCGCAAAAAGGCAAGGCTAAAATAGCAAGAACAGACGTTGAGCTTGACGAGCAAACGGCAAAAAAATACGGCAAAGCCGCAGGATGTTATATTACTATAGAAAGTGATGTAGTAAAAAACTTGGATATGAAAGGATATAAAAAGCTTGCTGCCGCCATTAGCGAAGTGCTTTTGGAGCTTGGCGGCAATGCTAATAGCGTGCTAGTAGTTGGACTTGGCAATCCTAAGCTTACTGCCGATTCGCTTGGCAGCAAGGTTTTTGATAGACTAGTGGTAACTCGTCAGCTTGGCGGCAGCGGCACTATGATAAGCGCAATATGTCCTAACGTAATGGGAGTTACGGGCATAGAAAGCTTCGACGTCATAAAGGGCGTTTGTGAGCGAGTTAAGCCTGATCTTATCGTTGCTGTGGATAGTCTTGCGTCTGCTACCACAGGGCGCATAGCATCTGCCTTTCAGCTGTGCTCTAGCGGAATAACACCGGGAAGTGGGGTTAGCAACCATCGTATGCGGCTTGACTGCGATTCGCTTGGATGCAAGGTGATATCGCTTGGCGTACCGCTTGTCGTCTATGCAAGCACAATAATAAGCGAAGCGGTGGGGGACGTAGATATAGATAACGAGCTTAGCGAGCTTATCGTAACACCTAAGGATATTGATTTTTTGGTATCAGAGTGCGCCGATATTATAGCGGCGGCTATTAATAAGGCGTTCGTTAGTTTTGAGTAACAAGCGCGCAAAAAAGAGAATATATTCGTGGTATGAAAATAGGTATTATGGATAGCGGGGTAGGTGGATTGACCACTTTAAGCCGTTGCGTTGACGTATGTGGCGGAGATTACATTTACTTAAAAGACGAAAAAGGGCCTTACGGAGATAAGGACGACGGTTTCGTTATACAAAGAGCCCTTCGCGCGTGTGAAAAGCTGATTGATTTAGGCGCTCAAACGATAATTATTGCGTGCAACACAGCTACTAATGTGGCTATAAGCATAGTAAGAAAGGCGTTTGCCGATGTCAGATTCATAGGTGTAGAGCCTGCCGTTAAGCCGGCTTTGACTGAGTGTGAGCGCATTGCCGTTGCGCTTACGCCCGTTGCAGCGAGACAGGATAAGTTTAAGCAGCTGATAAGCGATTCTTTGCTTAGGATTAAGCTTGTTACGCCAGCTTTTTTGGCGCCGGCAATAGAAAAAAGTTACTTTGATTATACCCAAAAGAATATTCTTGCGGACAAACTTTTGCAAGAAATAGGCGACGTGGATGGCTTGGTGCTGGGTTGTACTCATTACGTGTATCTTAAACACGCGCTTAAGCGCAAACGTACAGACCTTAAGGTTTTTGACGGTAATGACGGAGTTGCAAAAAGGCTTTTGTCACTAAATGGAAAAAGCCAGTTTAGCAACGTGGAATTCGTTAATATGAATTGAGCTTTATGAGTGCGATAGCTCTATTATAGAGCGTTTAGCGCAAGCATAACGAGCTTGCCTTCTCTTTTTGCTTCATTAATTACGTCGCTCGTGACGTTTTGGCCTTGCGTAGCGATAATCCGTCCGCTTGGCGTAGAAATTGTGCGCTGAAGCTTTTTGCCGAGTAAGAAGTCGTACGAAGGGCAAATGGCGGTATTGATAGGCAATTCTATTTTGTTTTTTGGTTGCTCGGTAGGCTCAGAGGTATCTTTTTTTGAGCGTAGCTTGATTTGCTTATTGCTTGTATTGAAGACGATTAGCTCGTTTGCACTCAATATCCGTATAGGCAAAAGCGAAACGTCAGCTTCAAGCGAAACAACCTTAGCGTTTTGGATTATTACGTCCTTGATTATTCCAAGCGAGTTGCCGATTTGGTCGAAGGCGTATCGGTTGATAGGACAAGGAAGGTCGCAAATTTCGCGCACTAGTCCCTCGGAATTAAGCGTTACTACAGCGTCGCCTGTAACGTCTAAGAGCTTGGCAATAGGGAAAAAGAGCCCGTCTTCTTCGTCGGTAAAAATAGAAACGTAAGTCGCCTTACAAAATTTTTCGTCAAAATATACGTTATTTATCGTTCCGAGCATACGAGCCTCGCTAAGAGAAAGTAACGGCTTACCTAATAATTCGCTGACCTTATACATATAACTGCTCCTAAAAATGATTACAATCTATTTTAGCGTAAAATACGCGCAAATATTACTATAATTTAATTTGACATTTTGACGATTATTGGATAAAATATACATATCAATGGAGGTTAACAGTATGATTGACAAGAATATGACTATTTACGAAGTTTTGCAGCTTAAACCCGGATGTGAAGAAATTTTCTTCAGCTTTGGTATGCATTGTCTTGGCTGCCCCGTTTCGCGCGGAGAATCTGTAGTTGACGCTGCAGCTGCTCACGGAATTGACGCAGACGAGCTTATTAAGGCTCTTAACGAGTTCGAGGGAAAATAAGTTGAAAATTGTTGTCGGACTCGGCAACTGCGAAGCAAAATACGCCCATACTCATCATAATATGGGCTTTTTGGTCGTAGAATGCCTTGCATCAAAGCTTGGAGTTAAGTTCAAGACCAAGGAGTGTGACTCGCTTACTGCCAAAGCGTACGTTAAGGGAGAGCCTGTTATTCTTGCCGAGCCGCAAACGTATATGAATTTGTCGGGAGTGGCGGTTAAGCAGCTTTTGGCAAAATACAAGTGCTTGCCCAGCGACCTAATCGTGGCATATGACGACATAGATTTGCCGCGTTACGCCCTGCGCGTTAGACAAAAGGGTAGCGCAGGCACACACAATGGTATGCGTAATATTATCGAAAAGATCGGGACGGAAGAGTTTGCGCGCGTTAGAGTGGGTATAGGCAGACCGCCTATAGGTATGCCGCTTGCCGACTTTGTTCTTTCTGACGTGCCTAAGGCTGACCGTGAGCAAATGGCAAGCACCATAGAGCAAGCGGCGGACGAAATCGCAAAGATGGTATGCTTGCAGTAAACGAATATTTACAAGGCGGCGAGATCGCCAAAATAATTAAAGCATTATCGGACGGAAAAGACGTTTCCGTCCTTTCTGCGCATTTCGGGCAAAAAACGGCTTTGGCTGCTCTTTTGCCCGAATTTGTTTATGTTTGCTCGGATTACGTTACGGCAAGAGAGGCCTTCGAGCAAATTTCGTGCTTGCGCGAGGCGGTTTATTTGCCGGCACTTGACGACGCGTTGACTTATGCAAGGATAAGAACGGGAGATAATTACGTAGAACGCATAAAGGCGCTGTACGAAATAGCTTATGGCGGAGCAAAGGTGGTTGTTACGCACGTTGCCGCGCTTATGCAGCTTTATCCAGAGATTAATGAGTTTAGGTCTCTTGGCTGTACGATGACCGTGGGCGAAGAATACGACTTTAGCGCGATACCGTCTAAGCTTATTAAGGCGGGATATAAGAGAGTTTCGCACGTTGACGCACCCGGACAGTTTGCAATGCGTGGCGATATAATCGACATTTCGCCCGTTATCTACGATTATGGACTACGTATAGAGTTTTTTGGGGACGAGATTGACGCAATTAAACGTTTTGATTACGGCACTCAGCTTTCGAGCGAAAGCTTAACGCAAGCGAAAATTTGTCCAAACACCTTCGTTACTTCGTCGCCCAACGTTAACCTTGGTCGAATTCAAGGCGGTTCAGAAGCAGTTATTGACGACTTAAGAATCAAGTTAGATAATGGCAATAACGATTTGTCGTTATCTTTTATTTCGCCGCTATTGCCGCACTCTAAGTTTAATGAGTTCGTTAAGCTCAAATATATAGTTTATGAAGACGCTAAGCAGGTTAGCGACAACGCGGCAATGACGCTTAGGGAGCATTATTCGAGATTTAAGACGCTCTTAAGTCAAGGAGCGCCCGTGGTGGACGGACAGCTTACCGACGACCTAAGGTATGATGGCGTTAAGCTTGCTTTTCAAAATATTAGCAACGCTAACCGCCTATTTAATCCACAAGCCGTGTTTTCGATAGACACTTTTACACCGCTTTCGTATCGAAAGAGGTACGATATGCTTGCGTGCGACATCAAGAGCTGGACGCGCGAGGGATATACCGTAGTCATTTGCTGCGGTGACGACAAGCTTAAGTCTAGCGCGCAAGAGTTTTTGTACAATGAAGGCGCGCTTAGTCAAAACGTTACTTTGCTTACGGACAAATTGCCAAAAGGATTTGTTTTTCACGACATTAAGCTCGTTGTGGTAGGCACTTATGATATGGTAAGCAAAAAGGCTGTAGCTAAGAAGCTAAGCCGAAGAAAAAAAGACGTGTTTACCATGCCCGTGCCCGGCGAATACGTAGTTCATAACGTTCACGGAATAGGCGTTATGGAAGCGGTAGAGCCTATGCTTATGGGCGGGGTGACGCGCGATTACGTAATTATTAGGTACCGCGACGGCGACAAGCTGTACGTGCCTGTCGAAAATATAGATTGCTTAAGCAAATACGTGGCGGGTGGCGCCGAGCCCAAGCTAAACAAAATAGGCGGAGTAGACTTCGCTAAGGTAAAAGAAAGGGTAAGAGCTTCAGTCAAGGAGATGGCCTTCTCGCTTTTGGAGCTTTACGCACAAAGGTCGGAATCCAAGGGACACAAGTATTCGTTAGACAACACTATGCTTTCTGAGTTTGAAGCAGCCTTTGCGTATCAGCCGACTGTTGATCAAACAACTGCCGTGGCTGAGTGTCTCAACGACCTTACTAACGGTAGAATAATGGACAGATTGCTTTGTGGCGACGTGGGGTATGGCAAGACCGAAGTAGCCTTACGTGTTGCGTACAAGGTTATTGCGGAAGGTAAGCAGGTGGCGTTTATTTCGCCTACTACCATACTTGCAAAGCAGCATTATAAGACAGCGCTTTCGCGTATGGAGCAGTTTGGAGTAAATATTTGCTCGTTTACTCGACTTGACGACGCTAAGAGCATAAAGGTCGGCTTGCAAGGACTGGCTCAAGGCAAAATAGATATGGCGATAGGAACGCACAGATTGCTTAGCTCGGATATAAAATTCAAGGACCTAGGGCTGCTTATCCTTGATGAGGAGCAGCGGTTTGGGGTGGCGGACAAGGAAAAGCTTAAGCTGCTTACACGCAACGTAAACGTGCTTACGCTGTCAGCAACGCCTATACCGCGCACGCTCCATATGTCTATGACGGGTATACGTGATATGAGCGTTTTGGATACGCCGCCGGCCGACCGAATTCCCGTCCAAACGTACGTTTCGGAGTACTCCGAAAGCCTTGTTTACGATGCGGTAATGCGCGAGCTGGGACGTGGCGGACAAGTGTTTATTGTGTACAATAGGGTGGAGAGCATAAGCTCTTTCGCAAGCAAAATTAAGACGTTGTTAGGCGACGTAAGAATTTCGGTTGCTCACGGGCAAATGAAGGAGGACGTGCTCGAAAAAACGATAGACGAGTTCGTTTCGGGACAAAGCGACGTGCTTATAGCGAGTACTATTATCGAAAACGGTATAGATATGCCTAGAGCTAACACTATGATAGTTGTGGATGCGGATAGACTCGGACTTTCGCAGCTTTATCAGCTGCGCGGCAGAATAGGCAGAAGCAATAGACTTGCTTACGTATTCTTTACTTACGCAGATAAGATTTTGACCGAAACAGCGTACAAAAGGTTGGAGGCAATAACGGAGTTTACTGAGTTCGGCTCTGGGTTTAAGATAGCTATGCGCGACCTAGAAATCAGGGGCGCGGGCAATATCTTGGGCAAGGCTCAGCACGGTCATATGGAGAAGGTCGGCTACGATATGTACTGCAAGATTTTGAAAGAAGCGGTTGACGAGCTTAAGGGTAAGGAGATTGCTTCGGCGAGCGAGGTCAAGGTATCTATCGACTTTGAGGCGTTTATTCCGAGCGGATATATATCTTCTGAGCAGCGTAAAATCGACGCGTACGCCAAGATTTCCGCTGTATGCTCTATAAGCGAGGCTAAGCAAATGCAGGCTGAGCTAAAAGACGTATTCGGACAAGTACCGCGTAGCGTAACAAATCTTATTTCTACAGCGCTCGTCAAAAATTTGGCGGCGGGCGTGGGCGCAAATAAGGTAGTGTTCAAAAAGCTCGACGCGGGCGTTTATTTTGACAAGGCAAAGGATATAAGTAATAGCGTAATATCTAAGGCGAAGGAGTATAGCGGCAGCAATGTGCAAATTAATCCGCCTTCTATATCGTTTAGAGGTGAGAGCGCACGCAAAAAGTTGATAAATTTTTTAATTAATTGCGTTGCTACGCCGCTAAATCCTTGATTTGCTTGCAAAATTGTTGTATAATGGTTAGTACCTATGAGTATGAGTAGGTATTTTGCTAAAAAATCTGGACGAGGAATTTATGAAAAAAATAGCATGTTTAATAATTTGCGTGATGCTCTCGGTGTTTACGCTTTGCGCGTGCAACAGCACTTACGAAAACAGCATTATCACGCACAATTACGAGCGCGACTACGCTCAGGTTATCGTTACTATCGATTCGGTAACTGAAAGCGGAGTTAGAGCTGACGGTACGGAGTGGTCGTATACTTCCGACGAGACCGAAATTTACAAGTTCCAACTTGTTAATTATATCAACAGTTACGCAAACACTTATGTTAACTACTACGGTATGTCATATAACGAAGCAGTTGATTATTTCATTGAGCAACTTATTCTTACCGAGCTCGTTATAACCGAGGCTGACGTAAGATTCGAGGCTCATGACATTTTCTGGAGCGAGGAAGATATTAACGCTGTTCAAACCTCCGTTTATGGCGCTCTTGATAGCTACTTGCTTGAGATTTATAACGAAATTTTGGACAAGAGTGGCCGTGATAAGATTGTCGAAGATACTACCGAAGAAGATAAGAGCGAAACTACTTATCCCGTAAGAGAAGAAGAAACTGTTGAAGCAGAAAGAGTATTCGTTACTTATGGCAATGGCAAGGATCACGACGATTGGTACACCCAAGGCGAGTGGTTTGTAGCTAAGGCAAAGAACTTCAATTCGCTCCCCGGCAACTACGGTAATGCTGACACCAAGTCGCTTGCTCGCGAAGGTGTAAAGCGTCTTATTACCGCGCTTGACGAGGCTGCTGACAATATAGTTAATATCAGCGAGCAAGACGCTGCTACTATTGATAACGAAGTTAAGGCACTTAAGGAAACTATCGAAACTAAGGGCGTTGCTTACGCATATATGGATCTTGGCAAAACCTTGATGGTTAAAAAGCTCTACGGCGACACTTATATTATGTCCCAAAAGATGACCATTTTGCAAAACTTTATCGAGGAAGGCGTTAGCGTTTCGGAGGAAGAAATTGTAGCAAAGTATAACAAAAAGCTTGCTGAGCAGGTTGCAAGCTACGCTAACTCGGCAAAATACGATACTGCGGCAACGGGTAAAGACCTTGTCCTTTATCGCGCTAATAACAATTACGTCTATGTTAAGCATATTCTTATTCCGTTCAGCGACGAGCAAACAAGCTATCTTACCTCGTATAAAGAGCTTCATACCGAAGAAGAATATCTTGCAGAGCGCGAAAGAATGGTAAACAATATCGTTGCTTACGAGCACGTTAATGGCGAAGACGATACCTCTAATCCGCTTACCGTAGCGCAAATTTGGAGCGAAATTAGGGCAACTATGTCTAGAGTAAGCGCAAGCGCTTATGAGGCAGAAAGAGCTTTTGACGACCTTATTTATAAGTACAATACCGACCCCGGAATCTTCAATAACGAGCTTGGCTACGGCGTTAAGTACAAGCTTAACGACGGCGAAAGCGAAACTTATATGTCTGAATTCGCTGAGTGCGCAAGAGCGTTCCGTAACGAAGGATACAAGGTAGGTCAAATCTACGACGAATACGTTATTACCGATTACGGTGTGCACGTTATGTACTATTCGGCAGACTTTAACGGCGGCGAAATTCTTTCGCTCAATTCGTACACTACCGCAGGTAGATATACGCTCGTAAAAGACCTTATCGAAGAAGAATTGCTCGAGGCTGCTACCAGCGCTGCTTATACCGTATGGCAGGACGAAAGAATTTACTACTATCGCAACACAAAGGATATAGTAACTCTTAAGGAAAAGGTATATAAGGACCTTTACGTAGAAGAATAATCGTTATAAAAAGTAAAACAAAAAAGACTCAGGATCTAATCAAATCCCGAGTCTTTTTTTTGGTGGAGGTGGGGAGAATCGAACTCCCTTCCGAAATTTCTCCGACTAAATCTTCTACATGTTTAGTTTGCTTAGGAGTTTTGAAACGGGTTTTTAGCAAACGAAACCGTCCGTTTCGTGACCTATAATGCCGCTTATAAGCGAGAGTCACTGCTTACAAGCCGTAGCCTATCTAACTGACGCTGCGGCTCTTGCGATAGGAACAAAAGTGCAACGACTGCCAAAATTAATTAAGCAGCAAGTGCAAGAGCGGGTCTTGCAGTTTTAACGTTATTAGCGTTTATTTTGTTTTGCGTTTTTAGGTAGCCGCACTACCACATGCTTATATTCAGCCTTACAAAACCCCGTCGAAGCCTGTACACCCCCGTAGGTTAAAGCATTATACTATTAAACTTTAGTTTTGTCAATAACTTTTTGGTACTATACGGTGCAAAAATTTAGTTATTTTGACATATGAGAGCAACAGCTACAAAAAAAACCACGAAGTTTGGCTCCGTGGTCTTTTGTTTATGAAGGTGGATTAGATTTTTTTCGTTTGTTGACCTGCTGGGTGAGCAAGTATTCGATTTGAGCGTTTATCGAGCGGAAATCGTCCTCTGCCCACGCGGCAAGCTCTTTGTATAGCGAAGGGGATATCCTAAGTAAAATTGACTTTTTGTCATTTTTGTCCATTAGTAAATAGTTCCGCTGTTTACTATCGGCTGAGCGTCCTTGTTGCCGCAAAGAACGACAAGTAGGTTGCTTACCATTTGAGCCTTGCGTTCGTCATCAAGCTCTACTATATTCCCCTCGTTAAGCATTTTAAGCGCCATATCCACCATACCGACTGCGCCCTCTACAATTTTTTGTCTTGCAATAATTATTGCGCGCGCTTGCTGACGTTGGAGCATAGCAGATACGATTTCGGGCGCGTAAGCAAGATGCGCGATGCGTGCCTCCAAAATCTCGATGCCGGCAATTTCGATACGGTTATTAAGCTCACATTTAAGGTCGTTTGCAATTTCTTGCGTGGAGCTGCGCAAGCTCTTTTCGTCGCCTTGCTCGCTCATATCGTACGGATAAAGGCGCGCTACGTGTCTTATTGCCGCGTCTGCTTGTACGGATACGAACTCAACGTAGTTTTCTACGTTAAATACCGCCTTAGCGGTGTCTACTACACGCCATGTAACTACTACGCCGATTTCTATCGGGTTACCGTCCTCGTCGTTTACCTTTTGCTTAGCGTTGTTAAGCGTGATTGCCTTAAGCGAAAGCTTATTGGCGGAAAGCGGTACTGAGCCTTGGCTAACAAGAACCTCCGACAAGCTTTTTTTTGTGGGGTTAAACGCAGTGCAGAACGGATTTACCCAAAAGAAGCCATCTCTTTTTATCGTGCCGTGATACTTACCAAACAACAATAAAACTATTGCTTCGTTGGGGCCAAGCACCTTAAAGCCGGGAATAAAAATTATTGCTAAAACAAACAGTACGATAAACCCAATAACAACTTCGCTGGGGAGCACTTCGGCAGCTGCAAGCGCCAAGCACGCAACTGCCGCAAGCATCATGAGTATAACTACTATCAGCATAGTAAAGCCGCTAATAGGTTCAAGCTCTTTTTCACAGATTTCTTTGTTCATAAAATTCTCCTTATCTATTTGATATTAAAATGATATCATATTTGCAAGCCTTGGTCAAATGTTTTTATTAAAAAAGCAGTATAAATTTTTTTGTAAAGCAAAGAAAAATTTGTGTATAAAATCAAAATTTAGTTAATTTACTTGCTAATAAAGGGAGAAAGTGCTATACTAACGCTATAAAATTTGGATAACATAAGCCAGTTTAATTTACATCACGGAGGAAAATCTTATGGAAAGTAATAAAAGACCTGATAATATGGCAAGAATAACTAACTTTGAGCTTGCTAATAAGTTTATTGACGAGCAAGTGCAAATTGTACGCAATCAAGTTGGCGACAAAAAGGTTCTTCTTGCGCTTTCGGGTGGCGTTGACTCGTCGGTTGTTGCGGCCTTGCTTATTAAGGCAATAGGCAAGCAGCTTGTATGCGTGCACGTTAATCACGGACTTATGCGCAAGGGCGAGAGCGAGCAGGTTGTTGAGATTTTTGGCAAGGAGCTTGATACCAATCTTGTTTACGTTGACGCAACCGATAGATTCCTTGGACTTCTTGCAGATGTTGCTGACCCCGAAAAAAAGCGTAAAATTATTGGCAAAGAATTTATAGAGGTTTTCGCTGACGAGGCAAGAAAGCTCGAAGGCGTTGAATATTTGGCGCAAGGAACGATTTATCCCGACATACTCGAAAGCATAAAGCAGGCAGAAGGCAAGAAGGCAGTTAAGTCGCACCACAACGTAGGCGGACTTCCTGAAGACCTTAAGTTCGAACTTGTTGAGCCCATCAAATTGCTCTTTAAGGACGAAGTAAGAGTTGTAGGCGAGGCACTTGGCTTACCGCACAAGATGGTTTACCGTCAGCCGTTCCCCGGCCCCGGACTTGGAGTTAGATGCCTTGGCGCAATCACTCGCGACCGTCTCGAAGCGCTCAGAGAAGCTGACGCAATCTTAAGAGAAGAGTTTGACAACTGCGGTCTTGCAGAAAAGGTTTGGCAGTATTTCGTTGCTATACCCGACATTAAGAGCGTAGGTGTAAAGGACGACAGCCGTTACGAGGGTTGGCCGGCAATCATCCGCGCAGTTAACACCAAGGACGCAATGACCGCAACGATAGAAGAAATTCCCTACGCTGTATTGCACAAAATTACCGCGCGTATCACAAATGAGGTAGAAGGAATCAACCGTGTGCTTTATGACCTTACGCCCAAGCCGACGGGAACGATTGAGTGGGAATAAGATAACAAGGACTTTAAGTGGCTTAGAACTTTTGTTGTAAGTCACTTTTTTATAAGATTAGTGGAAAATGTATAGTAAGGTTTATGTAGAAATTACGAATATATGCAACAAAAGCTGCTCCTTTTGCCATGGACATAGCAGAGCTCCGCGTCAAATGAGTATAGAAGAGTTTGAGCTTATTTTGGACAAGCTAAAAAACCGCACAAAGTATATATATTACCATTTGATGGGCGAGCCGCTTACGCATCCACAGCTTTGCGAATTTATAAAAATGGCAGGCAAAAAAGGATACAAGTCGGTTATTACGACTAACGGTACGCTTTTGCCTAGTCGAAGTGGCGAACTAATTGATGCAGGTCTGCACAAGGTTAATATCTCGCTGCACAGCTTCGAAAGCGGTAGCGATAGCGATTATGCAAAATACTTAGAGGGGCTGGCTGATTTTGCGATACAAGCGGCAAGCATAGGCGTAATCGTAGTTTTTCGCTTTTGGAACAACGGCTTTGACAACGGCAAAAACGAGTTTGCGCTAAACTTTCTTAGGAGTAAAATTTCGGGCGAATGGGTAGACAACAGTAGAGGCTTGCGAATACGCGAAAAGATTTTCGTCGAGTTTGACGATAGGTTTGAGTGGCCGGACAGTAACGAGCATATCAAAGGGAATAAGTTTTATTGCTACGGACTTAAATCGCATTTTGGAATTCTTGCCGACGGCACGGTTGTTCCTTGCTGCTTGGATAGCGAGGGAGTTATTAGTCTTGGTAATATTTTTCGTGACGATATAGACGCTGTTTTGCGCTTAAAAAGAGCAACGGATATGGTGGATGGGTTTAACAAGGGTAAGGCGAGCGAAGAGCTTTGCAAAAGATGCGGATATTCGCAGAGATTTGTTCGCTAACATCTACCAAAAGCGCGATAAAGTTGACTTTTAGAAATATTTGTGATACCATATACGAATAAACAAGCGCAAAGTAATGGAATTTGTTTATCGACAGATAGGAGAATTTAGGTTATGAGAATAGTGATTATAGGACTTGGTACGATAGGCAAGACGATATTAAAAAATCTTGCTTCCGAAAGCCACACCATAACTATCATTGACGACAGAAGAGAAAAGGTAGAGGAGCTCATAGAAAAGTACGACGTTTTTGGTGTAGTGGGAAACGGCGCTTGTATGGATATTCAAAAGGAAGCTAATGTAAACGAGGCTGAGCTCGTAATAGTCGTGACCGATAGCGACGAAGTTAACGTATTTGCGTGTATGGTGGCAAGAAAGCTTGGCGCTAAAAACACTATTGCCAGAGTGCGTAATCCGGATTATAGCAAGCAAATTAACGAAATGAAAGATTATTTGGGTATATCCATGCTTGTTAATCCCGAAAAGGACACCGCTAACGAAATATTTAACCTTATCAGCTTGCCGTCCATCGCGCAGGTAGAAAAATTTGCTAAGGGCAGAGTTTTGCTTGTGGGAATAGTGGCAGAAAAGGGCTGCTTGCTTATAGGAGAGTCGCTTATTTCGCTTGGCAAAAAGCTTTCTAACAGGATGCTTATTTGCGCAGTACAAAGAGGCGAAAGGGTGTTTATTCCGTCAGGTAATTTCGTTATTCAAGAAGGTGACAAGATACACTTTACCTCCGAAGTAAATATGCTTGGTAACATTTTGGCGGAGATAAATCTCGTTAAATCGCCGCTAAAGAACATTATGATAGTTGGCGGAAACAAAATTAGCCTTTATCTTGCAGAGCAGTTGTCGCATAGCAAGTACAAGGTTAAGCTGATTGAGAGCAATAAGAATAACGCCGAAGAGCTTGCCGAAATGCTCCCAAACGTGACTGTGGTGTGTGGCAACGGTAGAAGTCACGACGTTTTAATCGAGGAAGGAATAGAGGCAATGGACGCCTTCGTAGCCGTTACCAATATTGACGAAGAAAATATGATTGCGTCAATGTTTGCCAGCAAGATGAAGGTAAGAAAAGCCATAACGCAAATAAAAAGCGATGATTTGTACGGTATGCTTGACGAGCTTGGTATTTGCAACAAAGTATCGCCCAAGCACGTCGTTGCAAACAGAATAGCAAGATATGTGCGCGCGCTTACAAACAAGCGTGGCAGTAACGTTTTGACACTTTCGCGGCTTGTAGATAATCAAGTAGAAGCGCTTGAATTTGCCGCAAAAACGCAACAAAAAATATACGATAAGCCGCTTAAGGAGCTTAATATCAAGAAAAACTGCCTTATAGCGTGTATTATTCGAAGCGGTCAAGTGATTATTCCCGACGGTAATTCGCGAATAGTGCGAGGCGACAACGTAATCGTCGTAACCACGCACAAAAACTTCGACGATCTTGCTGACGTGTTTAATTAAGGTATTGTTATGAACTATAAAAAGCTTGGTAAAATTTTAGGCAAGGTAATGATTTTGGAGGGAGCGTTGATGCTTGCTCCACTTATCGTGAGCCTTGTTTATAGAGAAGGGTCGAAAAACGCCCTTGCTTTCGCTATTCCGATTGCAATTCTCGTTATGCTGGGGCTTGTTCTGCAGCTTCCTAAGCCGAAGAGAGAAGGGCTGTATCAAAAGGAAGGCTTTGCTTTGGTTGCATTGGTTTGGCTCACAATGGCGGTGTTCGGCGCGTTGCCCTTTGTAATAAGCGGCGATATTCCAAACTATATAGATGCGTTGTTTGAAATTACGTCGGGCTTTACGACAACAGGCGCAAGCATAGTTACTGACGTAACGGCGCTAGCTCACTCAACGCTGTTTTGGCGAAGCTTTTCGCACTGGATAGGCGGTATGGGTATTCTTGTATTCGTGCTTATCTTTATACCCGAAAGCAAGGATGGCTCGGCAATGCACCTACTTCGTGCCGAAAGCCCGGGTCCGCAGGTTGGTAAAATTGTGTCTAAAATGAAGGTTACGACGACAATACTGTATCTTATTTATTTGGGACTTACGGTGCTGCAGGTAATCTTCCTTATGTTTGATAAGCCAATAACCGGCTACGAAAATGAAAAGTTCTTCTTTAGCCTTTTGGCGGCATTTGGCTGCGCAGGAACGGGCGGATTTAGCTTTTTGCCGGGCAGTATGGAGATGTTTAGCCCGTACTCGCAGTACGTAATGGCAACATTCCTGATTTTGTACGGCTGTAACTTTGGCTTGTATTATTTGCTGCTTATAGGCAAGGTAAAAGAAATTTTTCGTAGCGAGGAGCTTAGGACGTACATTTTGGTTGTCGTTGTTGCCGTTGCGCTTGTCTTTGTTAGTCTTGTTGCAAAGATTGAACAGTTTCCGCAGACGTATACCACCGAGGAAGCGTTTAGACACTCGTTTTTTCAAGTCGCGTCAATTATTACAACGGCAGGCTTTTCGACTACAGACTTTAACGTGTGGCCGGTGCTTGCTGTAGGTACGCTCACAATACTTATGTTTATGGGCGGTATGGCAGGCTCGACGGCAGGTGGAATTAAGACCTCGCGAATAATTATGGCGTCCAAGGGCTCGTATATAAAAATTCGCAAGCTTATAAATCCCAGATACGTACCAAAAGCATAATTTGACGGCAAAACGCTAGAAGAAAAAACGATAAACGATGTGTACGCATTTATTACGCTGTATTTGTTTATTTTGCTTGTGGCTGCGCTATTGCTTTCCTTCGATCCGTCAAACGGCCATGCTGTAGAGGTCGTTTCGGACGGTGGCGTATATACAGTAAAGCACGGATTCTTTACTAACTTTTCGGCGGTAGTAGCTTGCTTGTCTAACGTAGGCCCTGCCTTTGAGGCGGTAGGTCCGTACCTAAGCTACGTGGATTATAGCTGGTTTTCTAAGATAATTTTGATGCTTACTATGTTTATGGGTAGGCTTGAGATTTTACCCGTTTTGATACTGTTCAATCCTAAGACGTGGAAAAGGGTATAGGTGAGTATGCATAGCGTAAAAATAACCGTTATGAAAATGGCGAGATACGAAGACTTGATTGTTAAGTACGAAAATCCCATTGAGCATGCTTGTGATATGTATATAGGGCGGGTATTCGTTAGCCAAAACGCAACTAAGCCCGTTGGCTTATGCGATAGCGCGTGGGAGAGTATGGAGCAGTTCGTTAAGGCGTTGGCTCTTGGCGGCGGCAATTTCTTTGACGGCTGGATGAAAAACGAAAAATCCGCAATGATTTCGTGTAACGACGGATTTAGGCCTGTTAGCTTTTTGATAGAAACGATAGAAGAATATGGGCGAGAAAAACAATAAAATTTTTTCAAAAATATATTGACAATGTTAAAGCATAGTGATATAATGTGTTTAATAAATAATAAAGGAGAATTTTATGAAAAGATTTGCAAAAGCGTTAAGCATTTTATTAGTTCTTGTTTTTGGTGTAGCAACGTTTACGGCGTGCGCGCCCAGACCGAAATTTGACTTTGAAAAAGCCAAAGAGAATTTGGAGGCTGCGGAGCTTATCGTTACCCTTCACGAGTACGAAGACGATTACGAAGAAGTTAGAAGATTGAGCGCATACAAAATTGATGTGTTGGGCGACGACGATATGGAATTAACGATATACGAGTACACCAAAGCTCAATTCGCTAATTTGAACTACAAAGCAGCCAAAATGGAGTTAGATATGACAATCGAAGCTCTTAAGCTTGAAAAAGAAGCTCTTAAGCTTAGATTGAAGCACGACGAAAGCTTGGACGAAGAAGATAAGGCGGAGTTGGAAGAGGATTTGCTTGATGTCGAAAAAGAAATCGAAAAATATAAGAATTACGTTATTGGAAAGAGCGGCAAATATGTTTGGATTGCTAGCTGCAAAGAAATAATAAAATTAACAAAATAACGTATTAGACAATTAAAACCAAAAAGAGCAAACGCGTAAGAATTTTTCTTGTGCATTTGCTCTTTTTTTGATTTGGAACAATTTTATTTTATGCGCACCCTTTTGCATACAAAAAGCGCAAGAGCGATTTTTAGAGTGTCGGGGAGTAGGTACGGCAGGACGCACGTTGTTATTGCCGTAAGCGCGCTTAAGCTTGTTGTGGGCACATATACAAGGGTGTACCAAACCGTGCCTATGACGTAACAAAGCAGCAGTCCTACGACCATACTAATAAGCGGTACGAGCTTGCGTTTTGCTAGCAAAGATTCTATTAGCCAAGAATTAGCCGCTGCCGCCAAAAAGCCTATTAGATATCCTCCGCCCGCGCCGAGAATAATGCCTATCCCGCCTGTAAAGTTGGAAAAAACAGGAACTCCTATTATGCCCATAAGTAGGTATACGGCTATTGTAAACGTTGCGTTTTTGCCGCCGAGCATTCCGATACACAAGAACAGTCCAAGCGTTTGGAGTGTAAACGGTATGACGGTAGGGATACTTATCCATGAGCATATTGCCATTATTACCACAAACAGAGCTATGCGCGCCAAATCTAAGGTTTTTAGTTTTTTGTTCATACTATTTAAGTCTAACGCTAATTTCGCCCGACGAAAGTGTGGCGAGCTCGCCGTTTTCGTATCTAACCTTAAGCCTGCAGTTTTCATCTACGTCAAGCGCAATAGCATTACGTTTATTATCTCCGCTAATAACGCTAATTTGCTTGCCTATAACAAAGCTGCGCCTGCAATATTTTGATACGTAGTCGGTTTTTTGCGACGTATAGTATTCAAAAAAACGATTAATAATGCTTGCTATAAGTTTGTTTTTTGTGCCGTTTTTTAACGTTGGCAGTAAAAATCCGGCTATATTTTCAATATCTGTCGGAAAACCGTTCTTTGGCGGATAGACATTTATACCTATTCCGACAATGGCGTAGTCGAGAGTTCCTGTCTCCATACTAATTGCCGCTTCGGTGAGTATCCCACTCGCTTTTTTGCCACCTACGTATATGTCGTTTACCCATTTTATATCAGCGCTAACACCGGCAATTTCTTCTATGGATTCGGCAACAGCTACCGCAGCCATAGTGGTAAGGCTTACGGCTTTTTCGGCAGGGTAGGATGGGCGTAGCAAAAAGCTCATATAAATTCCGCTATCGCTCGGCGAAAAAAAGCTTCGGCCCAATCTGCCTTTGCCGCCTGTTTGGGCTGATGCGATTATTACGCCTTCGCCCTTGCCGCTTTGGGCGTATTGCTTGGCAGTTTCGTTGGTGGAAGCGATGGATTTATACACGTCTATGTATTGCGGCTTATCTACAAGCTGATGTATCTCGTTTGCCGAAATCACGTCAACGGGTACGCTAAGCATATATCCACGATTTTCTACCGCGTTGATAACATAACCGTCATTTCGCAAAGAATTGATTGACTTCCATACTGCAGAACGCGAAACGTTAAGAGTCTTGGCAATTTCTTCGCCCGAAACAAATCGGTCGGTATGCGCCGAAAGTAGCGCTAAAATTTGTTGCTTGGTGTTCATACTTTACTCCTAAGAGGTATTATAACAAACTCAAACTAAAATTGTCAACCCAAATATATGCCAAGGTTGACATTGTAAATTGTAAAAATCCTTCTTTTTGCTAAAAAAACAGTTGACAAGCAAGACGGTTTTTTGATAGAATTACTTGGCTGTGGAGCGGTATCGAAGTGGTCATAACGGGCCTGACTCGAAATCAGGTAGTCCGAAAGGGCTCGTGGGTTCGAATCCCACCCGCTCTGCCAACAAAAAACGCACTTTTGTCTATGACAGAGGTGCGTTTTTTTTAATGTTGTTTTACTTTTGCAAATGATGTTGGGTTCGCCACGTTTTATGGTAAATGTTGCATCATTAAGCTCGTTGAACTTTCAAAAGTACTTCTTTGAGGGTTATGCTGGTTGCCTTTTGTAAAACCGCCAAAGGAGAGTAGCGATACCAAGTAGTAAAAAAGATCTCGCAAGGCTTTTGATTGTCAAATGCGCCCAATCGCGCCTTGTTGAGCTTATAAATTTTGTTAGGGCATTACGCTCTTAAGCTTGCTTTTTTGAGAAAAAATCCATCGAATAAACTGATGGACTGGGTGCTAACTATTTACTTAAACATACCGTTTTTGATTAGCGGCATAACTGTTTGGTCGATAAATGTGTCAATTTCGTCGTCTGTGCTTTTTTCGAAGATGGCCTTTAGCCCCAAGAAGTTGGTTATACCCATAAGCGCGTACGAAAGAGTCTTTACGTCGCTAAGCTTAAGCTCCTCGCCAGACGATATTAGCGCGCGAGCGTAGCTAGAGGCAAACGACTCGTAGTAATCAGCGAAGATATCTTCGTCTACGGCAAGGCTTCCCCAAATAACGTTATAGACCTGCGGATTGCGTACCGCGTATTTTACAAAGCATTTTATACCCGCGCGTTCCTTTTCGTATCGGGAGTTAAGTCCTTTGATGCTATCGTTAAGCATTGAGCGGATATGTGTCTTATAGGTTTCGATAACGTAGCGATAAATATCAGCTTTGCTATCGAAATAAATGTAGAAGGTTCCTACAGCTGTGCCTGCCTTTTTGCAAATATCAACAACCGACGTTTCGAAAAAGCTGACGTTAGAAAAAAGCTCTTCAGCGGCACTAACGAGCTTGTTCATTTTCGTCCAGCCGTTTTGAGTTTTTGGCAAATTAACGCCCTTAATTGGGTAGGTGATATCCTTCATGTCTTCTCCTTAGTTAAATCATAGCAGCCAACCGTCCACAAATATATATTATACTACTTTTTTTGGCAATTTTCAAGGGCGTAGAACTATGATTTGAAAAAAATAATAAAAAATTTTTAATTTGTAAAAACCTTCCTAAAAACTATTGACAAATTAAAAATATATGGTAAAATATATATAAAAGAAAATATGAACATTATTCATATTCGCAAAAAAAGCTCTATGTATAATATTCGTTTTTCAAAATCTACATATTAATAGAGAAGATGAGTATGAAATTTGAAGATCTTATGGTTGGACAAAAGGCGTCTATACAAAAGACGTTTACGGCAGCCGACGTAACCGCGTTTGCAGGGCTGTCGCTTGACATTAACCCACTTCATGTAAGTGACGAGTACGCAAAAAACTCTATTTTCGGCAAAAGAATTGTGCACGGAATTTTGACAAGCGGTCTTATTTCGGCTGTTCTTGCTAATAAGCTCCCCGGCCCAGGAACTATTTATCTCGGACAGGAGCTTCGTTTTGTCGCGCCCGTTTATCTTGGCGACGATATAAAAGCCGAGGTAGAGGTAGCGGAAATTATGGAAGAAAAAAAGATAGTTAAGCTTAACACTACGTGCTATAACCAAGACGGCAAAACTGTTATTTTCGGTATGGCAACCGTTAAGTTTAACGGCTAAACGGAGGAAGTATGGCAGAATACAAACACGTTCTTTTTGAGCAAATGATAAAAGACTTTGCCCAAAACGAGGTTAAGCCGCTTGCGCAAGAAGTAGATGAGCTTGAGCGTTTCCCTGAAGAAACTGTGGAAAAGATGGCTAAGCTCGGGCTATTGGGTATTATTGTACCAAAAGAGTACGGCGGTGCGGGCGGAAATTATTATATGTATATTCAGGCGGTAGAGGAGATTTCGAAGGTTTGCGCAACAACAGGCGTTATTCTTTCGGCGCACACCTCGCTTTGCGTAGCTCCTATCCTTGAGTACGGCACGGCTGATCAAAAGAAAAAGTATCTTCCGCTGCTTGCGCGCGGAGAGTCGCTTGGCGCATTTGCTTTGACCGAGCCTAACGCAGGAACAGATGCAAGCAATCAGTGCACCGTGGCGGTAGAAAAGGACGATCATTATCTTGTTAACGGTAGCAAAATTTTTATTACAAACGCAGGATACGCGTCCACCTTTATCGTTATAACGGTTACGGGCATGACACCCAAGGGGCCTGAAATGACGGCATTTATTATGGATCGTGATTTGGAAGGATTTTCGGTTGGTAAGCACGAGAAAAAGATGGGTATTCGCGGTTCGTCCACCTGCGAGCTTATTTTTGAGAACGTAAAAGTTCCTAAGGAGAACATGCTCGGCAAGCGTGGAGAGGGCTTTAAGATTGCTATGAAGACTCTTGACGGCGGTAGAGTGGGTATTGCGGCTCAAGCGCTCGGTATTGCAGAAGGCGCGCTAGATGCTACGGTTGAGTACGTTAAGAGCCGTAAGCAGTTTGGCAAGCCTATCTCGGCGTTCCAAAACACTCAATTCGTGCTTGCAGACCTTGCAACTAAGATAGCCGCGGCTAAGTGCTTGGTTAACGTTGCTACTGACGCTAAGCAAAACAAATATTCTTCGCTTTCGGTTGCGGCGGCTCAAGCTAAGCTTTTTGCGGCCGAAACGGCAATGGAGGTAACAACTAAGGCTGTTCAACTCCACGGCGGATACGGCTACACCAGAGAGTACGCCGTAGAGCGTATGATGAGAGATGCGAAGATTACCGAAATTTATGAAGGAACGAGCGAGGTTCAACGTATGGTAATCTCGGGCGCGCTCTTAAAGAAGTGAGGTGTTTTATGAAAATAGCAGTATGTATCAAACAAGTTCCCAACACCACGGAAATTAAGATAGATCCCGTTACCAATACGCTTAAGCGTGACGGAGTACCTAGTATTATAAACCCTGATGACAAGGCGGCGCTTGAGGCGGCTCTTAATCTTAAGGATAAGTGCGGAGCACAGGTGGTAGCGCTTACCATGGGTCCTCAGCAAGCAGAAAAGGCGCTTAGAGAGGCGCTTGCTATGGGTGCTGACGAAGCATATATTATGTCGGATAAGGCGTTTGCGGGTAGCGACACGCTCGCTACGTCCACCATTATTGCGGCAGGACTTGCTAAGCTCAATCCCGACGTTATCTTTTGCGGAAGACAGGCAATAGACGGAGATACCGCGCAGGTAGGTCCGCAAATAGCCGAGCATTTAGGAATTCCGCAAATAACGTATGCGGCTCAGATAGATTATGACCAAGATAGACAGGCGCTTATCGTTAAGCGTCAATTTGAAGATAGATACCAGATGCTTGAAGTAAGCGGAAAGTGTCTTATTACCGTACTTTCGTCGCTCGCTAAGCCCAGATATATGAACGTTTGGGACGTAGTTAACCAAGACCTAAAAGAGATTAACGTTATTACGCGCGCTGATATCGAGGTTAGCTCTGAGCATATCGGTCTTGGCGGCTCGCCCACCAAGGTTGACTCTACTGCAGCAAAGCAGTTTGACAAGAAGATAGAAACCTTTGAGCTTGATCCAACTGCTGCAGCGCAAGCGATTGTTGACGCCTTGAAGCAAAGGCATTTGATTTAGGAGGCGGATATGGCAAAGAATATTTGGGTATTTTGTGAACAACGCGATGGAGAAATTCAAAGCGTTGCCTTAGAGCTTTTGGGTGTGGCGCGAGCATTAGCACAGACCACTAACGAAAAGGTTTGCGCTATGTTGCTTGGACACAACGTATTAGATAAGGCAAACGAGCTTGTTGCTTACGGCGCGGATGTGGTTTATGTAGTTGACGACGAGCGACTTGCTCAGTTTGTAACCGAGCCATACGCGCAGGCGGCGTTTAGCGTTATTAAAAAATACGAGCCTAACGTGCTACTAATAGGCGCGACTAGCATAGGTCGTGACCTTGCGCCTAGACTTTCGGCAAGGTTGCATACCGGACTTACGGCTGACTGCACCAAGCTCGATATTGACCAAAGCGGCAAGCTGTTTATGACTCGTCCGGCATTTGGCGGAAATTTGTATGCGACAATTACTTGTCCCAATCACCGCCCTCAGATGTCTACCGTTCGCCCTGGCGTAATGAAAAAACTTTCGCCCGATACTTGCAAAAATGGCGAAATTGTGGTAGAATATGTACAATGGGATGATGATAAGTTTAAGGTAAAAGTCCTAAAAGAAATCAAAGAAAGCAAGTGTGATACCGATATCGAAAAAGCAAAGCTGCTTGTTGCGGTTGGACGTGGCGTAAAGGACGTTGAGCCTGCAAGAGAGCTTGCTTGTGCGCTTAAGGGTGCGCTCGCATCTTCGAGAGCTCTCGTTGACGCAGGCGTAACCTCTCAGCATACTCAAGTAGGACAGACGGGCAAAACAGTTAGGCCCGAGGCGTATATAGCATTTGGTATATCGGGCGCAATCCAGCATATAGCCGGTATGGAAGAATCGGAGTTTATCGTAGCGGTAAACACCGACAAAAACGCGCCGATATTTAAGATTGCTAACCTTGGTATAGTTTCGGACGCATCGCAAGTAATCAAAGAAATGAACAAAATTTTATAAGGTTTGTAGAAGATAATAAGGAGATATATATTATGAGTAAGATTTATGTAGTTAGTGCAAAGAGAAGCGCAATCGGCAGTATGCTTGGTTCGCTTTCGGGTATGACGGCAGCTAAGCTTGGCGCAGAGGTTCTTAAAGGAGCGCTTGCCGCTGCTAATGTTAAGCCTGAGTGGCTCGACGAGGTAATAGTAGGTAACGTTTTGTCGGCTGGCGTTAAGCAGGGCCCGGCTAGACAGGTAGCTATTCACGCTGGCGTTCCCGTTACTGTTCCCGCATATTCGGTAAATATGGTATGCGGCTCGGGTATGAAGGCTGTTATGAACGCTTATACCGCAATGAAGGCAGGCATGGCTAATCTTATTGCTGCAGGCGGAACTGAGGTTATGAGCGCAGCTCCGTACCTCGTAAACGCTAAGGTGCGTAGCGGCAACAAGATGGGCGATATGCAGCTTGTGGACCACATGATTTTGGATTCGCTTACCGACGCGTTTGGCAATATGCATATGGGTATTACGGCAGAAAACGTTGCTGAGCGTCACGGCATTACCCGTCAGATGCAGGACGAATTTGCTATCGCTAGCCAAAAGAAGGCAATCGCAGCTCAAGATGCAGGAGCGTTTGTAGACGAAATCGTTCCTATCACCGTTAAGCAAGGCAAAAAGGAATTCGTTTTTGAGGCTGACGAATATATCAATCGCGTAACTACTCTCGAAAAGCTCGGCACTCTCCGTCCTGCGTTTAAGGCAGACGGAACGGTTACCGCAGGTAACGCTTCGGGTATCAACGACGGCGCAAGCTTTATTATTCTTGCTACTCAAGAGGCTGTTGAAAAGTACGGCTTAAAGCCGATGGCAGAAATCGTTGCAGTAGGTCAGGGCGGTGTTGAACCCGACGTTATGGGCTTGGGTCCTGTTCCTGCAGTAGGCAACGCGCTCAAAAATGCTAATATGAAGCTCGAAGAAATGGAATTGCTTGAGCTTAACGAAGCATTTGCGGCTCAATCTCTTGGCGTAGTTAAGCTTTTGGCTGAGCAACACGGCGTAAGCGAAGAATTTATCAAAGAGCGTTGCAACCTTTTGGGCGGCGCAATTGCACTCGGACACCCCGTTGGCGCAAGCGGTAACAGAATTATCGTAACTCTTGCTCACGAGCTTAAAGCTCTTGGCAAAACGTACGGACTTGCATCTCTTTGCATAGGCGGCGGTATGGGTACTGCAGTTATCTTGAAGAATATTTAATATATAAATCTACGACTAAAAAGTCGACAATAAAATTTATCTATATAGGAGTGTATTATTATGAGATTAGAAAACAAAGTTGCAGTGGTTACTGGTGGAGCAAAGGGACTTGGCGGAGAAATGGCTCAGCTTTTTGCTAAGGAAGGAGCTAAGGTTATTGCTGCTGATATGGCAGACCTTACCTACGAAAACGCTAACGTAGAAGGCTACAAGCTTAACGTTGCAGACAGCGCTGCTTGTAAGGAATTTTATGACTACGTTATCGGAAAATACGGCAAAATTGACATTTTGGTAAACAACGCAGGTATTACTCGCGACGCAATGACGAGAAAAATGACCGACGAAATGTGGGATCTCGTTATTGACGTAAACCTCAAGGGTGTATTCAACCTTACCAGTCTCGTTGGACCGCAAATGGAAGAAATCGGCGGCGGTAGCATTATTAGCATTTCATCGGTAGTTGGCGAATACGGCAATATCGGTCAAGCTAACTACGCTGCTACTAAGGCAGGCGTTATCGGTCTTACTAAGACTTGGGCAAAGGAATTTGCAAGAAAGGGCGTTCCTGTAAGAGTTAACGCAATCGCTCCGGGATACATTATGACCGATATTCTTAAGACCGTTCCGCAAGACCTTTTGGATAAGTTCGCTAAGCTCACTATGCTTGGTCGCTTAGGTCAGCCCGAAGAAATTGCTAAGGCTGCTTTGTTCCTTGCGTCTGACGACGCTTCGTACGTAACCGGTCACGTATTGTCGGTTAACGGCGGTATGAGATTATAATATACGGAGGTGCCATATGGCGGTAAACGTAGGCATTGTGGGAACGGGCGTGTACCTTCCCGAAACTATTATGACGGCAGCCGAAATCGCTGCAGCAACCAACGGTGTTTGGACGGAAGAGGCTGTAAGAGCTAAGCTCGGTATCAATAAAAAATATATCGCAGGCCCCGAGGACGGCACTCAAGAAATGGGCGCTAGAGCTGCATTAAAGTGTCTTGAAAATACTGGTGTAAAGCCTGAAGAAATCGACCTTATCCTTTGCATAGGCGAGGAGTGGAAGGAATATCCGCTTACCACGTCTGCGCTTTATATTCAGGATAGAATAGGCGCGGTTAACGCTTGGGGTATTGACGTTCAAAACAGATGCTGCACTTGCGTATCCGCAATGAAGATTGCTAAGGATATGCTTATTGCAGACGACAATATTAACACTGTACTTATTGCGGGCGGCTACCGCAACGGCGATTTCGTTGACTATACTGACAAAAATATGTCCATGATGTATAATCTTTCGGCAGGTGGCGGCGCTATAATTCTTAAGAAAAATTATGGCAAAAACCTTTTGCTTGGTAGCAAGATTATAGCTGACGGATCGCTTTCCCGTACGGCCGGCGTAGAAATCGGCGGCACGGTAAAGCCGTTTACTAAGGATAATATCGAAGAAGGATATCGTTCGCTCCGTCTTATGGAGCCGCAAAAGATGAAGGATAGACTTAACGAGGTTTCTGTACCTAACTGGTACAAGTGCATTGACGACAGTCTTGCTCAAGACGGACTTACTCGCAAGGATATATCTTATCTCGATATCTTGCACATGAAGCGCTCTGGTCACGTAGGTATGCTTAAGGATTTAGGACTTACCGAGGATCAAGCAATTTATCTCGAAGACTACGGTCACGTAGGCCAAATAGACCAAATTCTTTCGCTTGAGCTTGCTCTTAAGCAAGGCAAGGTAAAGGAAGGCAGTATCGTTTGTATGGTTGCTGCAGGTATCGGTTACGTTTGGTCTGCTAACGTTATTAAATGGGGTTAAAAAATGGGTTATTTTCTTGACACATTAATCGACTCGTCTATGCCGATGTGCGTCACGGCGCTAGTTACGATGGCGATTACGCTTATTTTCAAGACATCGTTTACGACCAACTTCGCCCAAGGCGTTATTTCTGCTTTTGGCGCGTACGTTGCGTCTACGTTGTTTGCGAAAATGGGTATGCCCGTGTTTGTGGCAGTACCTATAAGCGTAATTGCGTCTATGACTATTGCGGTGCTCGTTGACGTAGTGTTGTTCAGGAAAGGACGTTACGTAAATGCTATAGGTAAACAAATTATTACCATGGGACTTATCTCGGTAATTGTTAGCGTTATTCCGCTTATTTTTACCGATTTAAGCTATCAAGCGATAAATTTTATTAGCGGCAACTTTACATTTTACGTAGGAGATTATAACGTAACGTTCTCTAAAAACGCGCTTGTCGGCATAATTATTACCGTCATAGTGCTCGTTCTTTTGTTCGTATTGCTCAGATACAGCAAGTGGGGACTTTCGGTTAGGGCAACGGCTTCTAACGAATACGTTGCAGGTATGATGGGTGTAAACACTCACGTAGTAACCGCTGTTTCTTGGGGTATAGCAGGTGCGTTAGGCGCTTTGGCTGCTTGCTTAAACTCAGCAGGCAATGCAGAGATAGGCGTATACTTTATGACGGAATATCAGGTAACAGCCTTTTTGGCGGGAATCGTTGGCGGATTTGCTACCTTCCACGGTCCGGTAATTATCGCGCTTTGTATTCCGCTTATGACAAACCTTATAAGCTGGTTTGGTAACGGCGTAATATCGTCTATTACTGGCGATATGCAGCTTGGCGCGTCCATAGCTAACTGGTCGACCACCATTATTTACGTTATTGCGCTTATAATCATATTCTTTAAGCCTAACGGATTATTTGGCAAAAAGGTCGAAAAGAAGGTGTAGCGTATGAAAAAGAACTTACTTAACAAATATTCTTTGTTTGCGCAAGACACGTTTGTGCAACCTCAATCTAAGATGATTGGTATAAAGAAAGCCGCAAGCAATCCCATATTGCATTACATTATTTTCGGTGTGATTATAATGGTTGTGCTTTATATGGCGGTGCAGCTCAAGGTTTTGCCGTATAGCTGGTATGGCGGAATAATTTATACCGCGGCGTACAGCATTTCGTCAATAGGCTTTTGTCTTTTGATGGGATACTCTGGTCTTGCGTCACTTGGTACGGGTGGATTTATCGGAATAGGCTGCTACGCGGTATATTACGTTACTGCGCTTTCGGGCTTGCCTTTTATCGTTTCGGTGATAGCTGCCATAGTTATCGCTGCGGTAATCGGCGTTATCGTAGGATTTATATCGTTGCGAATCGAAAGCATTTACTTAGTAATACTTACGCTTGGGTTGTCCGAGATTTTGCGTAATATTTATATGTCGCTTTCGGACAGCATCAATATCGGAACCATAAAGATTTTTGGTTCGGCTCTCAAAACGGCTGACGTTATGTACGTAATTATCCCCGTGCTTATTATAATTATGATAATAACGCATAACATAATAGTTAGTCCTACGGGTAGAGCTATGCTTGCTATGAAAAACAGCACGGCAGCAGCTCAGGCAATGGGTATTAGCTTGCTTAAATACCGTCTTATGGCGTTTATAATATGTACCATATACGCGGCTATAAGCGGCAGTATGCTAATTTTGAGAAGTGGCGCGGCAACAGCTTCGTCCGGAACGAGCTTTTATGCGCTTATAACCTCGCTTAATATTTTGGCGGCGGTTATCATAGGCGGATACAAGTCTATATGGGGCGCGGTATTTGGAACCTTCGTTATGTACGGACTTAACTCTACAATACTTCAGAGTATCCCGTTCTTTACCGAAAATCCCGCGCTTATTACGATTATTAGCGGTGTGCTAGTAATTGTTGTAGTTATGTTCTATCCGGGTGGTCTTGCCCAGCTATTACAAAATCTCAAATTCACTTTTGCTAAGTGGAAAAAGAAGATAAGGGAGGATAAATATGGCAAAGATATTGGCTAATATTTTACCTTCGCCGGCAAACAAGCTTGCCTTAAAACGTAAGGAATTGCATTGGATTGTAAGCGAGCTTGACAGCTTGGAGGAAGTGACCTCTAAGCGTGAGCAAGAAGAGATTGCAAAAATCAAGTTTTCGCTTAATAAGCGACTTAACAAAGCGGCGTTTGACGCTTGTGACAAAAACGAATACGTTCAAGAGCTTATTTATAACAAGCTTTTGAGCTATGACGTAAAGAATTATATGAACCATAGGGCATTGAACCACGGTCTTATAAAAAAGATTTTTAAGGCAAAACGTGAAAATAAGCCCATCGACGCGCTTATTGCCGAGCATGATAAAAAGTATGACGAGCTTAAAATCAAAAGAGCCAAGTACGTTGATAAGCTCGAGCAAGAAAAACAACGTTTTTTGGCAAAATACACTACGACATCTAGTCAAGACTACGAAAATCTCAAAAAAGAGCTTATGCTAGAGTTTGAGCAAAAGGCTGATGGTATCAAAAAAGAGCTTGCGGCAAAGATGCAAAAAACTCGCGCTCAGCTTGAGCAAAAGGCGGCTAAGGTCAAAGAGGAAATGGCAGAGCTCAAAAAGCAAGTCCCTGACGCGGCGACGCTCCCTGATGACGTGCTGCTCCAAGTTAAGGGCTTAAAGATGTACTTTGGCGGACTTAAGGCGGTTGACGACCTTACCTTTGACGTAAAGAAAGGCGAAATCTTTGGTCTAATCGGACCTAACGGCGCAGGTAAAACAACCGTATTTAACTGCATAACTCGCTTTTATAACGCAACGGGCGGAGATATGTACTTTGAGAACAGACAGGGCGAAGTGGTAGACTTGCGTTCGTTCAAGGTTCACGACGTAATTTTGCAAGGAATAAGCAGAACGTTCCAAAACGTAGAGCTCGTAAAAGAAATTTCCGTTTTGGATAACCTGCTTGTAGCTTGCACAAGAGAATACCGTTCGGGATTTTGGGCACACCTGATCGGATTGCCCATGGTCAAAAAGGAAGAAAATATTCTTAAGCTTAAGGCTATGCGTATACTTAAGTTTATGGGTATTGAGGCGTACGCTAACTGGTACGCTATGGGACTTCCGTACGGTATCCTCAAAAAGGTAGAAATCGCGCGCGCTCTTATGCTTGACAGCAGACTTATCATTATGGACGAACCTGCCGCAGGTCTAAACGATACCGAAACGGCAGATCTTGCCCAAACCATTAAGCGTATTCGCGACGAATTTAATGCGACCATCTTGCTCGTAGAGCACGATATGAAGCTCGTAATGGGAATTTGTGACACCGTTTGCGCAATATCGTTCGGTCAGATGCTTGCTATCGGCACTCCGCAAGAGGTGCAGGCAAACCAAGCGGTTCAGCAGGCTTATCTTGGCGCAATGGAGGAATAGGGTATGGACGTTTTACAAATAAAAGGCTTAAAGCTCAATTACGGACCGATAAACGCCATTAAGGGTATAGACATCAACGTTAAAGAAGGTCAAATCGTTGCTTTGCTTGGCGCAAACGGCGCAGGCAAAACGTCCACGCTAAAGGTTATATCAGGCTTGCTTAAGCCGACAGCCGGCGAAATTTTGTTTGACGGCAAAAACATAGCAGGCAAGGCGGCGCACAAAATTGCTAAGGGCGGCATAATGCAATCACCCGAAGGCAGACACGTATTGGTAGGACTTACGGTAGAAGAAAATTTACGCGTAGGCGGCTACAATATAAAAGACAAGAACAAGCTTAGCGAAAATTTCGAAAGGGTGTATTCGCTTTTTCCGCGTCTTAAGGAAAGGCAAAAGCAGCAGTCCAACACCTTGTCGGGCGGCGAGCAGCAAATGCTTGCTATAGGCCGCGCGCTTATGGGCAGTCCTAAGGTTCTTCTTTTGGACGAACCGTCCCTTGGTCTTGCGCCGTTGCTCATCAAAGATATTTTTGATACGCTTGTCAAAATCAAAAAGGAGGGCACTACTATTCTTATAGTAGAACAAAACGCTCTCGCAACACTCAAAATTGCCGATTACGCTTACGTGCTTGAGCTTGGCAAGATAAGCATGCACGGCGCGGCAAACGAGCTTATCAAGGACGAACGACTTATCGAAGCGTACCTTGGTGGCAAATAAATATGGTTACAACTCATTCGTGAGAAAATGAGTACAAAATTTTTATAAAGGAGATAAAAACTATGAAGCTTTTCAAAAAAATTACTGTTTTTTGCCTTGCGGCAATGATGACGGTAGGCCTCTGTGTAGGTTGTCAAAAGCCGGTTGACCTTGCAGGTGTTACTGATACGCATATTTACGTTGGTAATACTGCAGGTACTACTGGTGCTTTGTCTACCATCGGTGGCCCCTTCAATCTTGGTATTGAAGCAGCTTTCTACGCTTACAACCAAGCTGGTGGCTACAAAGGCTTGAACGAAGCTGGCGAAGCTCTTGAAACCGGCCTTTTGGTAGAGCTTAAGCACTATGATGACGGTGGTGACGCAGCTCAGTCCAAAACCCTTACCGAAAAACTTATTCACGAAGACGAAGTTTTCGCTATAGTAGGTAACTTTGCGGCAACTTGCGTAGAAACCAACCTCGCATCCATCAAGGAAGCTGAAGTTCCCATGGTATACGCAGCTGCAGGTAACGATATTCTTCATAACGACAACGCTACTTCGCTTGCAGATAGAGGTATTTTCCCCGTTCAACCGTTGAACAAGACCGAGGGTAGAATGCTTATTCTTCGCGCCTTCGCTCCCGCAGCAAACGGCGGTCTTGCAGCTACTAAAGTTGGCGTATTGTCCGATGCTGCTAACGAAGCAAGCAAAACTATGCTTAAGGGTATCAACGATGAGGCTAACGCTAACCTTAGCGCAACTCAAAAATCTAATATCGTAACTCAAGAGGTTTCCGGCTCTGATTATGCGGCTGCTGTTAACGCGCTTAAAAACGCTAACTGCGACGTAATCATTATCACTTCTACCGGCGCTAACTACTTGGCTGCTCTTAAGGCTATTGCAAGCGCAGAATATACCGTTAAAGTTCTTACTTCGTATAACAACGCAAGCGCGGCTCCGTTTAACGACGCAACAACCAACACACTTAAGGCAGAATACGCTGACGTATTTAACTACGTAACGCTTTATGCTCAGGCTTGGCTCGATATCACTTCGGCAACCGAGCTTTATACCAACACCGAGCATCCGCTTTATGCTCTTTATAACGCTACGTTTACCGCTACGTTTACCACTACTTTCACGGCTTTGTATTATCAAACTTATTATGATGCTTACATTGCTCTAGAATACACCCCCGAGGATGCAGCAGCTGCTGCAAACGCAGATATTGCTGCTTTGGTAGCTACTACCTTGGCTGGCGGTATGCCTGGCTTTAAGCTTGAGTATTGGGAGCTTGCAGAGGATATTTACGATTACTGTATAGCAGAAGGTATGGACGCTCTTACCGCGTTTACTTATAGCTACGATTCTTATGCAATCGCAGGCTATATCGCAGGTGACCTTTTCTGCCAAGGCCTTGCAGCTTTGGAAGAATCGGGTAAGGCTCTTACCAGAGAAAATTATATTGACGTAATGGGCGCAGGCGCTTTCAGCATCCCGACCGCTAACGATATTTCGTTCGTAAACGGCTTGCGTCAAGGCGTTGACTCGTTTGCATTGACCTCTATTTATAACAACGGAACCGCTGCAACCAGCGCAACCGCATATACCCTTGTTTCGCTTGACGAGTACAGAACTCTTCTTGCGGCTTAATAACAAACACAACTAATTCAGACGTCAAAAAATTTCTCACGAATGACAAATGACGCCCGAAGACCTACCCCCTGTCTTGATAGGCGGGGGATAGTGTCTACGTAATCAATATACGTTAATAAAAATTATTGTCTAAAATTTACTGCCTAACAATTTTGCTAACGCTTAACACCTAACAAATAACATCTTTAATACGAAATCAATTCTAAATTTTGCTTTTGAAAGCTAAATCTTAGATTATTATAAAATTAATATAAAAATTAACTCAAGGAGATATAATTATGGCAAAATATGTGACTACCACTGAGGCGCTTGAGCTTGTAAAATCGGGCGACTATATCGTAACCGGCTTAGGCGCGGCAGAAGGTAAAGAGTTTTGTACTAACCTTCATACTATAGCAGACAGAGTTAAGAACGTAACCTTGTCAAACTGCTTACCTATGGGCGCATACGAGTTTTTCTGCAATCCCGCGTATAAGCAAAGCTTTACTTGCGAAAGCTGGTTTTATACTCCGTCGCTTCGTAAGGCTCAGCCTAACGGCAACGTAGCGTTTATTCCCAACCACCTTCACCTCGCCGCAATTAAGAGAAATTATTATCGTGAGCCTGACATTTACGTAGGTATTTGCTCGCTCCCCGACAAGCACGGATACGTTTCGCTCTCGCTTTCTAACACTTACGAAAAGCGTATGATTGACAAGGCGAAAATCGTAATTTTGGAGGCTAACCCCAACGCTCCGCGTACCTTTGGTGACGTTCAGTTGCACGTGGACGAAATTGATTATCTCGTTAACGTAGATTATCCTATGCCTGAGCTTGCTGACGCTGAGCCCAACGAAAAGGATAGAGCAATAGGTAAGATTATTGCCGATATGATAAACGACGGCGATTGCTTGCAGCTTGGTATTGGCGGTATTCCTAACGCAGTAGCAGAGAGCCTTATGGGCAAAAAGGACCTTGGTATTCATACCGAGATGCTTACTTCGGGTATGGTTAAGCTCGCAAAAGCCGGTGTTGTTACCGGCGCAAAAAAACAAACGCACAAGGGCAAGATGGTAGCCGCGTTTGCTATGGGTACTAAGGAGCTTTATGACTTTATTGACGATAACCCCTCTGTTGCAATTATGGACGGTGGCTACGTAAACGATCCGTACACTATTGCGCAAAACGACAATCAAGTATCTATCAATACCACTATCGAAATGGATATAACCGGTCAATGCTGCAGCGAGAGCATAGGCTCTAAGCAATTCTCGGGTACGGGCGGACAGTCGGATACGGCAGTTGGCGCGCAAAAGTCCAAGGGTGGTCGCTCCATTATCGCAATGTATTCTACCGCTATGGTAAAAAACCCCGCTACTGGCGAAAAGGAAGAAACGAGCAAAATCGTTTGTCAGCTCAAAACCGGCGCAGCCGTATCGCTTTCACGTAACGACGTTGATTGGGTTGTTACCGAATACGGCGCGGTTAATTTGAGAGGAACGGGACTTACCGAAAGAGCAAATAGAATAATCTCTATCGCTCATCCTAAGTTTAGAGATCAGCTTCGCAAAGAGGCAATCGCGCTCGGCATTATCGGAGAATAATGTATGTCGTTTTTTAAGTTTGAAAACAAAGACGTATATTACGAGGTTCACGGCTCTAAGGGCGAGCCTATCGTCGTGCTTAATGGCATAATGATGTCTACGGCAAGCTGGAAGTCGTTTGTGCCTGAGTTTTCCAAAAACAATACGCTTATATTGGTGGATTTTTTGGATCAGGGTCAAAGCTCTAGGATGGAGCGCGACTACACGCACGAGCTTCAGGTGCGCCTTGTGGACGAGCTTTTGAACGTGCTTAAGCTAAGTAAGGTTACCGTTATGGGTATATCGTACGGTGGCGAAATAGCAATTCAGTACGCTTTGTATAATCCCGATAGAGTACGTAGACTTATTCTTGCTAATACGGCAGGAAGAACGTCTAAGTGGCTCAAAAAAATTGGCGATGGCTGGAACGAGGCGGCTAAGTCGGGTAACGGCTATGCTTATTACCTTACCACTATCCCCGTGATTTATTCGACGAAGTTCTTCGAAGAAAGAGCAGAGTGGATGGATAGACGCGAATTGTATCTTACCGAATATTTCTCACGCAAGGATGTGCAAGAGAGCCTTATTAGGCTTACGGACAGCTCCGTAGGCTACGACGTCGTAGATAGGCTAGGCGAAATAAGCTGTCCTACGCTTGTAATTTCGGGCTCTGAGGACGCATTGCTTCCTATGACCGAGCAAAAGCTGTTGCACGAAAAAATTAAGGGTAGCGTTTACGCAACGATTAACGGTAGCGGTCACGCAAGTATGTACGAAAACCCCTCGCTTTTTTCGACGCTCGTTCTCGGATTTGCAAATTTGGGTGACGGTGGCATAAAAATTTAAGGAGAAAATTATGGAGAAAAAGAAGATTTCTATCGGAACGGAAGAAATTGCTTATCTTGATATAGGCAGCGGCGAGCCGGTGCTTATGATTCACGGCAATATGTCGTCGGGTGTGCACTACGAGCCGCTCATAAGCCGTATAAGCGACAAATATAGATGTATCTCGCCTGATATCCGCGGCTTTGGCGATAGCAGCTACAACAGCCGTTTCTCGTCGTTAGAGGAGCTTGCTGACGATTTGGCTCTCTTTTTGGATGCGATAGGCGTAGATAGCTGCTTTGTAATAGGTTGGTCAACGGGTGGCGGAATAGGTCTTAAGCTTGCAGCTAAATATCCTAATAAGGTAAAAAAGTTTTTTTCTATTGAGGGTGCAGGGCATAGAGGGTATCCTATTTATGTTAAGGAGAACTTTAAGTCTACCGGCAAGCCGTACGCATCAAAAGAGGAAATGGCAAGTGATCCCATGCAGGTAGCTCCTATGATAAGCGTTTTTGAAAAAAAGGATGCGGCTATGATGACTTCTATTTGGGACGCTACCATTTATACCGTTTCTAAGCCTACTCAACAGCAAAACGAGCTTTGGATAAGCGAAACTCTCAAGCAACGTAATCTTGTAGATTTGGACTGGTCGCTTGCTACGCTCAATATGTCAGACGAGCTTACGGTATACGGAAAGGGTGATGGAAGTATTAAGGACGTTAAGTGTCCTACGGCATTTACTACCGGAGAAAAGGACGTAGTCGTTCCGGGATATATGGTGCTTGATAATTACAATGCGCTTAAAGATAATGCTACGCTGTTGCCTTACGAAAATTGTGGACACTCGCCTATGGTGGACTGTCCAGATAGACTCGCAAATGACGTAGTGGAGTTTTTTAGCAAATAAGAATTTTTGTAAATAAAAAAAACCTACCTTTAGCTATTCCCTTGGGAGTGGCTAAAGGTAGGTTTTTTTATTGTCAATTTTTGTTAGTTACAAAAAGGTTTTTAGTGAATCTACAAATTCTTCCTCGTGGCTGATAATTCTATCAACTATTGCGACAAGCTCAGGGCTATCTACAGGATATTCGTTGCGTGCCTTGATTGCGTCTGTTATGCCCATAGTCGTGCCTCGAACAAGCATTTCGGAGAGCTTTGCTGAGTCGTTATCTTTTAGCGTCTTGAGCTTTATGCTTACGAACGACATGGTTTGCGCTACAAGGTTTATGTCGTTGAGCTTGATTTCTCGAGAGCGAGCAAGATTTTCTATATCCGTAGTTGCGTCAAGATAAAATTTGTTTTGCTTGCGTACAAGCTCTGCAAGCGCAGGATTGTGTATTCGTTCCATAATGCAATCTATCGCGTAGCTTGCCATACGGACATTTTCGTACGATTTGTTAATAAGCTTTGTAAAGTTTGATTGTTGCATAATTTTCTCCTTATACCTTGAGTTTGCTCAGGTTAGTGGGAAAATATGCGCATATGAGTGGCGTGTGGGTTAAGAAAATGCGTTGATGCTCCTTTTGACTAAGCAAGCTACACCAAAAGTCCCCACATAGCAAGAATAGCAGTAATAGTAAGCGGTATAATAACAACGCTAAAAAGCGTTCCGTTAAGGAAGGCGGCAGTAGCTTGGTTTGTGTCTGCGTTGTAACGCTCAGAAAGCGCTACTATGGACGCAGCAGGGGACATTGCCATAGCAATAACGGGTGCAAGCAGCACGTACTCGCCACCCATCTCAATTATTTTGCTACCCATGCATACGAAAACAAGCGCAGCTATGCCAAACGTAATCATAGGAGCAACGATTAATCTAAGTATAGACGCGACGTATATTTCGCCCGAGCAAAAAAGCATTTTTGGCTTAATTGTCGCAAGGCGTATACCTACGATTATCATAGATAAGGGCGCGTTCATATACGAAAGGTACTGCGGAAGGATTTGCAAGTCCTTTACGCCGTCCATCATGAACACGTTGATTTGCGGCACGAAGAAAAGCACGAGAGCTATAGCGGAGCAAATTATAGACGGGTTGTAAATTATCTTCTTTATTCTTATTTCACGAACGTCACCCGTAATAAGAACTACGCCAAGTGTCCAAAGAAGAATAACGAAGATAATGTTAAATACCGCTATGTACATAATTGCAAGCGGGTCGCCCGCTGTAAACATTTTAACGAACGGAATACCCAAAAAGCCGCAGTTGGAGAATACGGCGACAAACGAATAAATATTTTTATTTGGGTTTTTGCTTTTGATAAAGATAAGCTTGCCGATTGCAAAAACAGCAAGCATAGCTAGAAGGGATATTATGGATACGATGCCGAAGTTTATAAGTAGCGTTGCTCTGCCTACACTTATAATTCGTTGCCAATCGCCCACCGAAAATACGCAAAAAGCGTCGATAACAAGCGCCGGCTGGCAAACGTACAGCAAAATATTGCTTAGGCTCGAGGACGCCTTTTCGTCAAGAAAGTTGAATTTCTTAAGCAAAAAGCCGGGGATAATAAAAGCCAAAAGCACGGTCATTATTAGCAAAACTTTAAGAAAAACCTCTAACATTTGTTTCCTTATATAGCAACTAAATTGCGTTGATTTTTTATTTTGTATATTATACCAAACTAAAGAGGCAAGCACAACCTTTTTTTGAGAATATACTTAAATTTTGTAAGATAATTTTTTGGCGCGCCAAAATGCGATACAAAATTCAATTTTGACTAAGATAGCTTGGGATAATATATGGCTTTAATTGACAAAAGATTTTCTTAATGTTAAAATGGTCATAACGTTGCAAAAAAAGGACACCCGTATGATAAAAATTGATATGCTCAATAAAATATACGTTTCGAAAAAACGCAATAAATGTCACGCATTACGTGACGTAAATTTGACGTTGCCGAGTCAAGGGCTTGTTTTTGTTCTTGGCAAAAGCGGAAGCGGAAAGTCTACGTTGCTTAACCTTATAGGCGGCTTGGACAATATAACCTCGGGCAAGATAGAGGTAGACGGCAACGATTTGTCAAAATTCAACGAGAAGGATTTTTGTAATTATCGAAACACTCATATAGGCTTTATATTCCAAGATTATCATCTTATCGACGAGCTTACGGTGTATGAAAACATTATGCTTTCGCTCGACTTGCGAAGGATAGAGGACGGCGACAAGATAAAAAAAGCGCTCGAAAAGGTGGATTTGGCAGGCTATGAAAATAGATATCCTACCGAGCTTAGCGGCGGAGAGCAGCAAAGAGTCGCAATAGCTAGAGCAATAGTCAAAAATCCGCGCATAATTTTGGCGGACGAGCCTACTGGTAATTTGGATACAAATACGGCTAACGCAATTATAGGGCTATTAAAGTCGCTTTCTTCTCAATGCCTTATTCTTGTCGTATCGCACAATCTCAACGACGCATACGGCTATGCGGACCGCATCGTTGAGCTAAAAAAAGGCAAGATAATAGATGACTGGTCAAAAAACCCTGATTTTTGCGACGAGGTTGTGTACAAGGACGGACAGTTAGAGTATCCGTACGATAAGACGCTAAGCGACAAGGACATACAACTAATTAACTCAAAAAAAGACGCCAAAATAGTTAAACGAACTGACAAATTTGTAGCAACTCCAAATATCGTTGATGACAAAAGAAAGGTGGAGATAGAAAGAAAGAATCTTTCTTTTGGAAAAGAGCTTAATATTAGCGCAAAATTTCTAAAAAACAAAACGTTTGCTATCGTATTTTCGTCGTTTATAATATCGGTAATTATGATAATAATGGCGCTTGCGCAAACCATTATATCGTTTAACGCAGGCGAGATCGTTGTGCAAGAAATGCAAAAAAGCGATCAAACGAGCTTTTTGATAAACAAAAAAGTCGATCCAAAAATTCAAGCGGGATTTGATTACACCTATCACGTTGAGATAGATGACAATGACATACAAGCTTTTTATGATTCGGGATATACGGGCAAAATATACCCTGTAATCAACGTGACGATTCCCGTTAACACGGTAAGAAATATTCTTGGTATTTCGTCTATGAATTTTGGCAAAGATTTGTTAATGAAAGAAGCTTTTGGAACGCTCATTGTAGATGAGGATTTTTTAGAAAGCAGATTTGGCGAAATTGACTACTTAGCTGAGCTTGAGGATATTAAAAGCGGTATGATTATTACCGACTTTTTGGCGGACAGTATTCTTGCAAACAATAGCAAATATTACGGCCGTAGCTATACCGACCTTTTGGGCAATTATACGCCGTCAGGCTGGAGTTCGGGGTATTTTAAGATAAGCGCCGTCATCAACACAAATTACAGGACTAAGCACAAAAATCTTTTTGAAAAGGTTTTGACCGGTGAGCTTGAAGAATCCGACTTTTATACTGACGAGGATTACATAAGCTTTTCTAACGATTTGTACCATAGTCTTGGCTATACGTATTCGTTAGACCGGGATTTTTATCAAAACGCATATTTGACTCGCTGCGTTTATTCGAGCAGTAAGCTCGTAATAAACGACCAAATCGTATTTATCGACCACTCAAGTCCGTATTTTGGCGTATATGATGAGTCGAAGATAAATTTTGGACAAAAATCATGCACTATGAATTATAGTGATTATAACAAAATATTTGGAACAAATTTCAGCTATAATTCTACCTCCTTTGTGCCACACAAGATAAAAATTACTTCGTATAGGTATTACGACGTCGACAACGAAAATCCTTTGTATACCATTGAGCTCAATATAGACGGTTTGCATGCGTCAAATGATACGTTAATGCTAAAAAAGGGCGCTTACCCTGAGATAGAAGAAATAATAGGCAAAGGCGACACATACTATAACGGCTTGTATTTTGACGGCTTAGACAACGTTTCGGGAGTGCTTTCGCTAGCTGATACGCTTAACTATGAATACCAAAGCTACGCAATAGAAGGCATACGAACTATGACTAAGGCGGTAGAGGTATTTATACCCATTTTTGAGATAATAGCCATATTCTTGTGCGTGGGAGTTGTGTTTGTGCTTATGAGCTTTGCGTCTAAGATGATAGGCGACAAGATGCACGAAATAGGCATAATGAAGGCGCTTGGAGCAAAAAACAGTACGATAGGCGTGGTGTTTGGCTTGCAGATAGCGCTGATAGCTATTTTGACTTGTGTGCTTGCAACCATAGGGTATTTTGTGCTTATTGACTTAGCAAACGTAGTGCTTGTAGAATCGCTCAAGCAGCTTGCGCCCAACAGAATAGTGTTGGATCTTAATTTCTTAAGCTTTAAGCCTAACATTGCGGCTATAAACTGTATTCTTACCATCACGCTTTCGATAATTTCGCTGGTTGCTCCTATGATAAAAATTAAGAACATTAAGCCTGTTAAGATAATTAAGGCAAAAGACTAATAAAGCTTTGAGGAACAAAAATATGAGCATACAAAAGGTTAGACAGTATTTTGAACAGTTTAATATGCTTGAGCGTGTAATGGAGCTTGATAACTCTAGCGCAACGGTTGAGCTTGCAGCAGCTGCGCTTGGATGCGCTCCGCAAAGAATTGCTAAGACGCTTTCGTTTTTTGTAGGAGAGCAGCCTATTTTGATAGTAACTGCCGGTGACGTAAAGATTGACAATGCAAAGTATAAAGCGTTTTTTGGCACAAAAGCCAAGATGATAGAATTTGAAATGGTTGAGCATACGATAGGGCATAGCGTAGGGGGCGTATGTCCGTTTGCTATCAATGTAGGCGTTAAGGTTTATCTTGACGAGTCACTTAAGCGTTTCCAAACGGTGTTCCCTGCCTGCGGTAGCGCTTCTAGCGCAATCGAGCTTACAATACCTGAGCTCGAAAAATATTCGGGATACGTTAGCTGGGTGGACGTGTGTAAGCTAAAGGAATAGGCATTTAGGCAATAATAGACATTTTGGACAGTCGTAATGCGCATAGCGTTGCGGCTGTTTTTTTGCGCATTTATAAGCTTAAGATAAAGATTGCCGTAACAGGGCGCGCTTGATACGCATACATTAAGTGCATAAAGGAGAAACGATATGAATCCATTTTTAGAAAAAGGTAAACCGTTATTTAGTCAATTTCAAAATTGGCAGCAGCTTTATCCTAGGGCTTACGACAAGTGCGAGGTAGACCCGTACACAAAAACGCGCATTATACTGCTTAATGGCGCGGAATTTGAGGCTAATTGGTTTTCGCATCAGCTTGCTCGCCATGTATGCGATAACGATCTAAGGAGAGAGATTGCGCTTACTCGCGCAATAGAAAAGCAACAGCAGCAAAAAATTTCTTTGCTTAAGCCGTGCGACGAGAGCGCGCTCGAGCACACTATTTCGTACGAGCAGCTTGCCGTTGACCTTACGAGCGAGCTTGCTAAGCGTGAAAGCGATTGCTACGTCAAGAAGGCGTTAGATTTTGCCTTGCTCGAGGATTTTGACCACTTATATAGATACGCGGATTTGCTCGAAATGGAGCAGGGGGCGCACGCTGAGCGGCTCGTAGGGCGATATACCGAAATTATGCCCGGAAGACCGACCATTTCGCATCATAGATTTCCCATAGACAACGTAAGGCGCTCAATTTGCTCTAAGACTGCCGACAAGCAAACGGTGCTTAATACGCTTATAATAACAGCCGCCGAGCAGCAAACAATGAACTATTATATGAATATCGCTAATTTGGCAGAGTCCAACCTTTCACGCAGGCTGTACGAGGAAATTGCCATGGTAGAGGAAGAGCACGTTACGCAGTACGAGTCGCTCTTAGATAGCAACTCTACTTGGCTCGAAATGCTGCTCTGGCACGAATATAACGAGTGCTATTTGTACTGGTCGTGTTACCTAACCGAAACGGACGAGCGCATCAAGCATCTTTGGGAAGAAAATCTTTATATGGAAATAGCTCATTTGCACAAGGCTGCCGAGCTTTTGAATAGATATGAGGGCAAGGAGTGGCAACAAGTTATACCTGATGGCAAATTCCCCGAGCCTATATCCTTGCACGAAAATATCGGTTACGTGCGTGAGATACTGGGCAATACCGTTCAGTTTACGTCGGAAATGGAAGAATACGTTACCGTCAACGAGCTTAGCGACAACGCAAACTTCTTTATGTACCAAGACAACGTAAATCCCGACGTAAGCATCGTGCCGTCGCACAGCGTGATTTGTACGCATATCCGCAAGTATGGCAAGGATTATAGGTTTGAAATTGCTCCGTCGCCTATAAAAAATTTACGTAGTCGCACGTGTGATAATACGTCGGTAGGGCGTGAACCAAACGCGGCTCAAAGCGTGGGATTTAGCTGTGAATAAAAAAGCGCCAAAATATTGACGCAATGTAATAGACAAACAACTGCCCGGCTGCAATTAAATCGCAAGCTGGGTGTTTGTTTTGTGGCCCTGTTTAGGTGAGCGAGCGATATGTTCGCTATCTTTTTTTGTTAAAGACAAAAATTTTTATTGACAAAAGGATAAAATTATGTCAAACTGTAATTATAGCAAAGGGGAGATATTATGAAAAAAATTCTTAAACAGCTTATGCCATACCTTATTACTACAGCAGCGGCAATATTGCTTGCGTTTGATTATCAGCTTTTTATTGTAGAAAATGAGTTTGCTCCAGCAGGTCTTAACGGTATAGCGACGATGATTCAATACAAAACGGGTTTTAGTATAGGTTACGTTTCGCTCCTTATCAATATTCCGCTTTGTATATTCGCGTTTTTTATGATAGACAAGCATTTTTCGTTACGTTCGCTTGTGTTTTGCTTAGTTTATTCGGGCGTGTTCTTGCTTTTGCAAGAGCTAGGTCTAGAGAATTTGCAGTATGATGCTCAAGGTCACGACACTATCTATCCCGTTATACTAAGCGGTACGATCAGCGGAATTGTGTATGGAATGTGCCTTAGATGCAATTCGTCTACGGGCGGAACGGATATTGTTTCTAAGTACATAAGCAACAAAAAGCCTGAGCTTAATTTCTTCTGGGTGACTTTCTTTATTAACGCAGTAGTTGCGATAGCTTCCTTCTTCGTTTATGCTAAGCAGGGCGATAATGGTGCGATGGTGTACGATTATAAGCCGGTATGCTTATGTGTGCTATATAGCTTCCTTTCTATGTTCGTTGGTGACTTTATCGTAAAGGGCGCTAAGGCGGCGAGCAAATTCACCGTTATTACATCGCATCCTGATGAGATAACTAGCGAGATTTTGGAAAAGCTTAAGCATAGCTCGACTAAGATTTCGTGCGTGGGTGGATTTAGTCACAGCGAGAAGGCTATACTTTTGTGTGTAGTTAATAAGCATCAAATAGTGGACTTTAAGAATATTTTGAATAAGTACGACAACACCTTTGCCTTCTCTGAGTCAATCAACGAAACTTACGGTAACTTTGTCAAAGTGAAATAAAATAAATAGACGCAAAAAAAATGATAGGGAATTAACCCTATCATTTTTTTGTTTAATTATTATTCTTCAGCGCGGATAGTGCCTTTATATACGTGAGGCTCTTCCATGCCTCTACCTAAGGCTCTGCCTTCGTAGTAGGTGTTGAAATCAACCTCTAACAATTGCTTACCTTTAATGGTGTAAATAAAGTACGTGCACTCGTAGCCTTCTTCATCTTCGTAAGCAACGTAGTATATTTTACCATCAAAACGGTTGTTTTCCCAACCAACCTCCATGCTGCCGATATCTTTGAAATATATGTAATCACATTTGATAAATTGGCCGTTGCTTCTAGCTTGAATAGCTTCCCATCCAGCATTAGGCGCTTTGTCTTCTCCGCAGCCCGTCAAGGTAAAGAGCGAGAGAATAAGCGCAACAATTGCAACCAAAAGGGCCTTTTTGTTGGTTTTCATAAAAAACTCCTTTTTTGATTTATTAGTCGAGAACGTTTTCTACTTCTTCTGCAACTGCTTCATCTTCTGCTACTTCTTCTTCAGCAGAAGCTTCTACTACAACCTCTTTCTTAGCCGGCTTCTCGGCAAGAGTCTTAGCATACTTGTATCCACGAACGATACCTACGATTGCGAACGGCAAGCCGTAGAACAAGATGCCCAAGAAGTACAATGCGTAACCGATGTTAATAAGACCGGGAAGTACAAACGCAATACCCCACGAAACTAAGAACAAGGTCACAAAAAGCTTGTTTTTCTTTGCCAAAATTGCCATTACGATGCTTATTGCATAGAGAATAATAGGCAATATAAAGATAACGAACATAAGACCTTGTACGTCATCAAAGCCTTCGGTGATGATATAGCCGAAGCTGAACGCATAGATAAATGCATAGATAGACGCCATTAAGCGAGCTACAAGACCGGATTTTTGCTGTTTTTCCATAAAAATTCCTCTCTCCTAAAATTAGGTAATAATATTTTTTGTCGTCAATTTTTGCATACGCATATAAAAAATTAACTACCATATAATTATATTCTTAATCAAACAAAATGTCAAACTAAATACACACACTTTTTTACGAAATTATCACAAAAATGTTTTTTTGTAATTTATGGTGGCAAATTAATAGATATAGTCTTAAAAAGCACAATATTTTACAAAAAATACCAAATTATATGGCTTGTACTATTGTATAATGCACTCATGATAAATTTTTGTATGACGGACTATAATCATATGTACGGAAGCTACAATTGCGATTGTGGCTTAGTTCATACTTTTAGCGTAAAATGCTTGCTTACAAAAGGCGCCTATCGTCAAGCGGCAGCGTTTTTGAGCGACTTTGCACCGTTTTTGAGTAGAGTTGCGATATTTTATGATGATGAAAAAATGCTTAATACATTTATTACAAGCGTAAAGAAGGAATATCGTACAACAACTGTGTATGCTAGTGTCAGCAAGAAAAAGATTGAGCTTATGCGACTGCCCGAAGATACGAAGATTATCGTAGCCGTAGGCTCAGAAAGAGCGATTGACAGCGCAAAATACAAGGCGCACTTATTGGATTTGCCATTGGTTGTTTCGTCCTTTCCGTATTATTCGGCTCTTTCGTCACAATGCGTGCTTAATGATGACGGCGCGCTTGTTTCGTGTTGCGTCAATAAGCCGCGCGGCTACATATTCGATACCGCCTATCCTATCAATAGAGAGAATAGGGCGGAGCTATTTGGACAAATTTCCGCAAGGCTAATTTCAGCGTTCGAGTATTATGCCGCCGGTATTTTTGACGGCGGTAAGTATTGCCCTTTTATAGCAGGTGGACTGTCGGATATTGCGGCAAAAACGATAATAAGCCTAAAGGACGCCAGCAAGGACTTGCCCTTTATTAACGAGATTTTGCTTACCGCCTCGCTTAAGCAAGCAATTATCGTATCTAGTGGCGATGTTTGTACAGGGGGCGAAATCCAATGCGGACTTACTTACGCTATGCTCAACCAAGAGCTTTCTCAGCCGTCGGCGCAGTTTGTGTTTGCCGCGGTACTAAACAAGCTGTACTTAAGTCACGTTTTTCGTCGCAAAAGCTTTACGCCGCCACCTGACAACAATCTCCGCTTACAGCAAATTTCGGAGCTTATAGGGATAAGCGAATACAAGGCGCTTAATAAAATTTGTCCCCAGCTTAGCGCAAAGGCTGCTGCAATTTTAGAATACAAAATCAATGAATACAGGATAGATATTACCCAGAAGCTAAGGGCGTCGCTTAATCTATTTAAGCTGGCGTTTAGGACGTTTAAGCGATTGCGTGACGATGACGGGTACGCGTTGTCCGCATACAAGAGCGCGGACGTATCGCTATGTATTGCGCTTGCGCCAGACGTGATTAAGGGGCAAGGTATGCTAACTGCCCTCAAAAGATTGGGAGAGCTTGATTGTTATATCGTTTGACTTGCCTTGCCTAGTTGTGATATTCTAAGCGTATGGATAATGTAATAGGAATATTAAAACAAAAGAACTTCGTTACTAAGAAAAAGTTTGGTCAAAACTTTATAACGGATACCAATTTGCTTAACGCAATCGTTGCTGACGCGGACATAAGCGAGAACGATACCGTCGTAGAGATAGGTCCGGGTGCTGGCACTCTTACTCGTGCTATTGCGGCTAAGGCAAAACGTGTGGTGGCGTTCGAAATAGATGAATCGCTTTCGCCTGTGCTCAAAGAAACGCTTACAGGCTTAGATAATGTACAAGTTGTCTTTCGCGATATTCTTAAAGTCAAGCCGTGCGAAATCAAGGAAATCGTAGGCGAGTCCTTTAAGGTCGTTGCAAATTTGCCGTATTATATTACGTCCCCCGTTCTCTTTTATTTTTTGGAGAACGATTTTCCGCTTGTTTCGCTTAGCGTAATGGTCCAAAAGGAGGTTGCGCTTAGGATGATTGCCGACAGCGATACGCCCGACTATGGAGTGCTGTCGCTTGCAGTTCAAAGCAGGGCAGACGCGGTTATTACAAGGCACGTCAGTCGCAAAATGTTTTATCCTGAGCCTAACGTGGACAGCGCAGTGGTTAAGCTTACGCTAAACGAAGGGGTTCCTTATCGCAAAACCTTCGATAAGCTCGTAAAGGCTGCTTTTGCTTGTAGGCGCAAAACGCTCGTAAACAACCTTATGCAATCTATGGGCTTATCTAGGGCGGATAGTGAAACGCTGCTTACTCAAGCGGGGTTGGATATAAGAATTCGCGGAGAAGCCTTAAGCAAGGAGCATTTTTTGATTTTGTCAAAAATTTTAGAAGAAATAAAAATTAAATAGTTGCGCTTAGCAAAAAATAGGAGTATAATAAAGTCGTAAATGGAGGCGTTTATGAATTTATCGACAAAGTACAACATTAATAACGTGCAAAATATTTATCACAATCTTAGCCCTGCCGTGCTAGTTGAGCACGCGCTCAAGACTGAGCCTAGCCGTCTTATGGCAAGCGGAGCTTTGCTTGTCGAAACGGGCAAATATACTGGCCGTTCGCCTAAGGATAGATTTATCGTAGATGAAGAAGGAGTTTCGGAAAAAATTGCTTGGGGTAAGGAAAACGTAAAAATAAGTCAAGAAAAGTTTGAGCTTATTTATAGTAAGATATCTCAGTATTTGAGCAATCGCGAGAGAATCTACGTGTTCGACGGCTTTGCAGGCGCGGACGAGAGATATTCGCTCTCGATTAGAGTAATCAACGAATACGCATCGCAAAATCTATTTATGCACAATATGCTTATCCGTCCGACTGCTACTCAGCTCGAAAAGTTTAACGAACAGTTTACCATTATTTGCGCACCCGGACTTAAGCTCGACGCTAAGGAATGCGGGATAAACAGCGAGGCGGCGATAATAATCAGCTTTAGTCGTAAGCTCGTTTTAATTGTGGGCTCTAAGTACGGCGGAGAAATGAAAAAGTCCGTATTTAGTGTTATGAACTACGTTTTGCCGCTTAAAGGTGTGCTTGGCATGCACTGCTCTGCCAACATGGCGCTTGACGGTAGCGGGGATACGGCTTTGTTTTTTGGATTGTCAGGAACGGGCAAGACCACTCTTTCGGCATCTCCCGACCGTGGACTTATAGGCGACGACGAGCACGGCTGGTCGGATAAAGGTATTTTTAATATCGAGGGCGGCTGCTATGCAAAGTGTATTAATCTTTCTAAAGAAGGCGAGCCCGAAATTTATGCGGCTATCCGTCACGGTAGCGTTGTGGAAAACGTAATCGTGGACGAGGATACTCGTGAGCCGGATTATAGCGACAAGTCGCTTACCGAAAATACCAGAGTATCGTATCCTATCGACTTTATTCCTAACAAGGTTGTGCCCGGCGTAGGCAAGCATCCCCGCACCATAGTATTCCTTAGCGCTGACGCGTTTGGTGTTTTGCCCCCTGTGGCTAAGCTTACCAAGGAGCAGGCTATGTACTACTTCGTGTCGGGATATACTTCTAAGGTAGCAGGCACCGAGCGTGGAATAGTAGACCCAGTATGTACGTTTTCTACGTGCTTTGGTTCGCCGTTCTTGCCGCTTGCGTCCGAGGTTTATGCAAAAATGCTTGGTGAAAAAATCGAGGAGTTTGGTACGGACGTTTATCTTATCAATACCGGCTGGACAGGTGGTCAGTATGGTGTGGGTAAGCGTATGAGTCTTAAGGCAACAAGAGCAATTGTATCGGCCGCAGTTAGCGGAAAGCTTGCAAAGGTTGAATACGAAACCGAGCCATTCTTTGGACTCAATATTCCTAAATCGTGCGATGACGTTGACGATAGTATCCTTAATCCGCGTAACGCTTGGGCTGACAAGTCGGAGTACGACAAGACGGCAAACAAGCTCGCTGGGCTTTTTGAGGAAAACTTCCGTAAGTATGCGGATATGCCGAGTGAAATCGTAAACGCAGGACCAAAAAGCAAGTAAATAAAGATTAAAAAGAATAAGTAAAAACGCGTTTTTTCAAAGCGCGTTTTTTTATGTGACAGATTTTATAAAGCGAAGTAAGTTTTGCAAAAATAAAAAGCAATATTTAATCAAAAAATTAATCTTAAAACAAAAAAAATTATTTTTTTTGCGTTAAAAACAGTTTACAAGCAAGGATAAAATGAATATAATATGGACACATAGTAATTATGGAGTTGAAAAATGAACGACGAAAAGAGACCTGTTTATATTTTGTGCCCCAGATGCGAGCTTAATTATATCAAATCAACCGAAAAGTATTGCGACGTTTGTAAGGTTGAGATGGGTATGCTCGAAAAGTCTTTTCTTATACAAGACGAAGATTTAGAAGCAGAAAGCGGCAAGCTTTGTCCCGTGTGCCGTGTTAATTACATCTCCGATGATGAAGAAATGTGCGTTGTTTGCCAAAAGGAAAAGGCAGCAAAGGAGCAAGCTGATGAGTCTGATGAGGTTGATAACTGGACGTACGTAGAGGAAGACGAGGAGCTTCCGCCCGAGGAAATGGAAATCTCTCTTGAGCTTACTGCTGAAGAAGAGGCTGAAGAAGAAGAGGATGACATCTACGACGAAAACGCATACAAAGAACCGGATGACTTTAACTACGACGTAGATCCGAGTGATTTTGAGGATTACGAAGAGGAAGAAGACGACGGTTTTATATTTAAGAGATAAGGCTCAGCAAAGTAAAGCTGAGCTTTGCTTTTGTTGCGAAAAAACAGTAATGATACAATTTTTGAAAAAGAACATAAACCCAAAGGGCAAGAAGACAGGCGATTGCGTAGTGCGCGCGCTTGCCTTGGCTACAGGTAGAGAGTATTTAGACGTATATTCAGAGCTTTTTTATATATCGATAAAGTCTGGTTACATAATAAATGACAAGCGTGTCGAAGAAAAATTTTTGGCAAACCACGGATTTATTAAGCATAAACAGCCCAAAAAGCCTAACGGCAAAAAATATCTTGTAGGCGAGATTGATAAGCTCACAAATGACGACGTTATCGTAATAAGCTGCGCGCATCATCTTACCGTTGCGCTTAGCGGAACAATCGTTGATACGTGGGATTGCCGCGGTAAGTGCATATCCAATTATTTTACTTTGGACAAATAAGGTCGCCTCTAAGATTGACTTATTATAGTTACAGTAGTATAATTATTTACGAGAGATATTATGGCTAAAAATTACGAAATGAACATGAGCGAAGGCTCGCTGCTTAGAAAGATAATTTTGTACGCTTTGCCGCTTATTGCGACAAACGTTTTGCAATTGCTTTTTAATGCAGCGGACGTTGCGGTGCTAGGCAAGTTTATTCACGACAAGTCGCTTGCTGACGCCGCCGTAGCTGCTGTAGGCTCGACAGGCGCGCTTATTAACCTAATTATAGGGCTATTTGTAGGGCTTTCGGTAGGGGCTAACGTGCTTGTTGCGCGTTGCGCCGGTAAGGGTGATGCCGATTGTGCAAAAAAGGTAGTGGGTATGTCTATGCTCGTTAGCGTAATTATGGGCGTAGCGTTGCTTTTTGTCGGCTTTTTCTTTTCGAGAACGTTTCTTTCGTGGATGAGCTGTCCTGATGACGTAATTGATATGGCGACCAAGTACATGAAGATTTTCTTTATCGGTATGCCTATAATGATGCTTTATAACTTTTCCGCATCAATATTAAGAGCGGTCGGCGATACCGTTCGCCCGCTAATTTTCCTTATTATTGGCGGAGTGATAAACCTTGCTCTTAACATTATGTTCGTATTAGTATTCAAAAAGGACGTAGAGGGTGTGGCGATAGCTACCGTAGCGGCACAAGCTATTTCGGCTGTTCTTTGCGTGATTACCTTGCTCAAAAGCAAGGGCTACGCGCAGCTCGATATTAGGTACATCAAATTTTTCAAGCGCGAGCTGATTGATATGATAAAAATCGGTTTGCCTGCAGGGCTGCAAGGCTGTTTGTTCTCCATATCTAACGTAATGGTTCAGTCTACGGTAAATAGCTATGGCAAGGTAGTTATGGCTGGTAACACCGTAGCGGCGCAAATAGAAGGCTTTATTTATAACGCGTGCAATTCGGTGTCGCTTACCGCGTTGGCGTTTGTAAGCCAAAATTACGGCGCGAAAAAGCCTGAGCGCATTAGACTTGTAGTCAAGGAAGTTTTGGCGGTAGTGGGCGTTTTGGCTATTACTATGAGCGCTGTTGCGGTAATCTTTTCTAAGCCGCTAAGCTTATTGTTTAACGATAGCACAGAAGCCGTTGCCGTTGCGCAAACAAGGCTTAGATACGTTGGCTCTACATATCTTTTGTGCGGAATAATGGACGTTATGGGCAACGTAATGCGTGGGCTTAACAAGTCCACAACAGCTATGGTAGTAAGCCTTCTTGGCAGTTGCTTGTTTAGAATTGTGTGGATACATACCATTTATCTACTTAGTCCGTCACTTCCTATGCTGTATATAGTCTTCCCCATAAGCTGGATATTGACTTCGGGTATTCACTTTGCAATTTATTTCCCCACTATGAAGAAGGTAGAAAAAAGATTTATTGCTGAAATAGAGTAAAAAACAAGCTTAAAAGTATAAATATGTGCATATCAGCATATTTACATACGGTAGGGAGAGGACAATGAAGGCAAAAATGTTGATTGTGTCAGGCGTTACGTTTGTTATTGCTGCAGTTTTTTATTGCTTTTATGCTACTAAATGGTGCTTTGCGATTGCCATAACCGCCTCGACAGTTTGTTATCATTTCGTTATGAGACTTATCGTAGGCTATATGGTAAAATTTTTGAGTAAAAACAAAAGCTTTAACTGCAATAGCTTTTGGCTAAGGCAAAAGAAGGGCGAAGGAAAAATCTATAAATTTCTTTGTATTGGCAAATGGAAAAATCGCGTACCCACCTTTAATACCGACGAGTTTGATATAAAAAACGGGCTTGAGCACGTAATAAACTCTTCATGTAGGGCAGAGATAGTGCACGAGATTATTATGGCGCTAAGCTTTTTGCCGCTAGTAGTAAGCTTGCTTTTGGGCGACACTTCCGATTTTGTTGTGTTTTTGCTCACAAGCATATTTTCGGCGCTTATAGATTTGGTGTTTGTGATGTTGCAGCGGTATAATCGCCCAAGATTAATTGCGGCCTTAGAATTTTCTAAAAGAAAAAAGCTCTAACCTTAAAGCCAGAGCTTTTATTTTTTATTCTTCTATTGTTATTGACTCAATAACTACGGGCTCGCACGGAACGTCGTCGTAGTACATCCAGCGAGTTGTTTTTACCTTGCTTATAGCGATTGCATTGTCGAGCGATTCTTGGTCGCGAGTCTTGCCAAACGCCGCATACTGACCGTCCAAAAATCCGCAGTCAGCCACGCAAATAAAGAATTGGCTGGACGCGCTGTCCATAACGTTTGTTCTCGCCATAGATATAACGCCCGGTGCGTGGTGCAGACGGTTGTTTACGCCGTTTGCAAGGAATTCTCCCTTGATTGACGGAGCGTCCTTGTGCTCAAGGCCGTTGTTATAAGCAAAACCGCCGCCTTGAACCATAAAGTCCTTAATAACTCTATGGAAGCAAAGTCCATTATAAAAGCCGTCATTTGCGAGCTTAACGAAATTTTCTACCGTAATAGGAGCAACTTCGGGATAAAGCTCTAATTTGATAACCTTGCCGTTTGTAAAATTTATTGTTGTATTGATCGTTTTCATAGTATAATCTCCTTAACGGCAGTGTATCATTTAATAAGCGTTATGTCAAGCCAAAGGCTACTCATTTTTTGTTTGACATATTTTTTTGCGTGCTGTATAATAATGAGAGAAAGCACCCATAGTTTAATGGATAGAGCATAGGTCTTCGGAACCTATTGTGAGGGTTCGAATCCTTCTGGGTGCGCCATAAACCCCCTGACTGCAAGGAAGGGGGTTTTTTGATGCACGTAGTAAGCAAGAGGACATTGCTTAAGCAATCGGTTCGCGGTCGCGAAGGAAAGAGAAAGAGAGAGCAAAAAAAGACACACTCGCGAGCAAGAGAGCGCAGCGAACGCCATCCTTCTGGGTGCGCCATAAAC
>JAFVXL010000060.1 GCA_017501145.1 Clostridia bacterium
ATCTAATCTTCAGCTTAAAGCTTGTTTTTTTACTTTATGCGAGAAATAAAATTTCGCGCAACCATTTATTATTTCTAGTTTTACTTTTATTAACTAAAAGGGTAACCGCAATTTACGGTTACCTTTTTTCTTGCTTTTTGTGCAAAAAAGTATTATAATTTTTGTAAGAGGTGTATAATGATTATAAATGAGCAATGGGACGCTCTTCTTAGCGACGAATATACTAAGCCGTATTTTTTAGAATTAATGTCATCAGTAGAACGCGAATACAACGAGCATACCGTATATCCACCAAAGGACAAGCTATTCTCCGCGCTAAATTACGTTTCTTACGACGACGTTAGGGTCGTAATACTCGGCCAAGACCCATACCACGGAAAAGGTCAAGCTAATGGCATGGCTTTTGCCGTAAATGACGGAATTCCATTGCCGCCATCGCTTGTCAACATCTACAAGGAAATCGCGTCAGACATAGGCACAGAGCCTCACAAAAGCGGTTCTCTAATAGGCTGGGCTAAGCAAGGCGTGCTACTTCTTAATACCGTTTTGTCAGTTAGAGCCGCAAGTCCCCTAAGCCACTCAAAATTTGGCTGGCAGCAGTTTACGGACAGCATAATCAAACTACTAAACAAGCGCGAAGCTCCCGTAGTATATATCTTGTGGGGCGCCGGCGCAATCGCAAAGCGCAGCATCATCTCGCCACAATCATACGTTATCACCTCACCCCATCCCAGTCCACTTTCGGCTTATCGTGGATTCTTCGGCTCTAAGCCCTTTTCTAAGGCAAACGAATACCTCCTAAGGCACAATCTTACTCCGATAGACTGGACGGACACAAGTGGCGAAGGCAAAGCAAGTTATTATAGAACGTCCAGCTCTATACGCAAGGTTTAGAGCGTTTCGTTGACCGCTGCAAGCAAAAGCTCTGATACACTCTTAGCGCAAATAAAATAAAACGAAACTTTTCCTTGCCGACGATAATCAACAACATTACTTGCCCTAAGCTTGCCAAGCTGGTGCGAAAGCGTAGTTTGGTTAATATTAAGCAATGCAGACATATCGCTTACACACATATCCGAAATAGCAAGCGCAGACAAAATTTTTAGTCTAGTTTTGTCTGAAAATGCATCAAAAAACAAAGCAAGAACTTTTAAGCTATCGTCACTTGGAACGTAGCTTCTTATAAGCTCTTGCTTTTTTTTGTCAATCAAAATCTCCATATAAACAATATAACGTATATATATGCTCATATTTTGATATATAAACTTGTTTTTGTGATAAATCAGTCGATTATACTATCTCTTCTTGCACAAAATTACGATGTGGCGATTAGGCTCATGGCCTTCACTTCTCGTAATAATTTGGTCGTTGTCACTAAGCGCCGAGTGAATAATCTTTCGCTCCGTGCTATTCATAGGCTCAAGAACTATCTTGTGTCTAACCTTAATGCACTTAGCCGCCATCTTGTTAGCGAGCGCCACAAGGCTCTCCTTGCGCTTTTCGCGGTAACCGTTGCAGTTTATCACAACGTGATAGAATTTATCGCTCTCGCGGTTAATTACGTAGCTGGTAAGATACTCGATAGAATCAAGCACTTCACCGTGATATCCAATAAGCGCGCTAGACGAAGCAGTAAGGTTAATCTTAAGCTCTCCTTCCTCAATGCTCTTAGTCACTTCCGTCTCTACGCCCATCTTGGTAACAAGCTCAACAACAAAGGCATAAGCCTTGTTGGCTACCTCTTCAGTAACCGGCTCATAGCGACGCGGCTCTCTCTTTTCGAGCTTTTCTTCTACGGGCTGCGCCTTAACTTCTTTTATAAGAGCTTTGTTGTCCTTATGCTCCTTGCGCTCCTTTTTCGTACCGTCGTACTTGCTCTCGCGCTTATGCTCAAAACGCTCCTTACCCGGTCTTTCACGCTTTACCTCTTCGATTTGCTTAGCCGGTCTTTCACGCTTTGCCTCTTCGCTATACTTAGTCGGTCTTTCGCGTTTTACTTCCTCGCGCTCTACGTTTTGCTTAGCAGGCTGAATCTTAATTTCGGACACGCTAATAGCTTCTCTCTCACCCTCAACTCTAATCTTAACCTTAGCTTTACGGAAAAGCCCACCATTGTCTAAGATTTCTACTTCTACTTCTTCAAGATTTTTGCCAAGCTGCTTAAGTCCGTTATCAATAGCATCCTTAAGCTTTCTGCCTGTCGATACAATTTCAATCATCTGTCTTCTCCTAAAATTCTTGTCTATTTTTTGTTAAATCTATCGTTAGGATCAGCTCTACCGTGCTTAATTACCTGAACTTCCTTCTTTTTGTACGTGCCGTCCGTAAGATTTACGATAAAGCTCGTAACGAAGTTGATTGCGAGCGTCATTAGCGAGTTCGCCACCATATAAACGGTGAACGCGCTCGAGCTAGTAAGAGCAAAGAACGCAAGCATAATAGGCATCATCCAAAGCATTGCTTTCATCATACCCATATTTTGACCTTCGGTAATTTGTCCCGACTTCTTTTGCTGACGCTGAGAGATAAATTGCGACAAAAGGCTAAGTCCTACGACCAACACTACCATAATAAGATAGCCGTTAGTTTTGTACAATTTGTCATTACTGCGAACGGACGCAGTAACCATATTGTAAGTGCTTTCCTTAATAAGATCGTTATAAAGATTTTCGTTGTCACGATAAATTTCGCTAGGATTAGCGTTAATGTCCGAATCAAGATATCCATAGTTGGACATAGACTGCTCGAAGGTACCCCACTCAGGCAACGACTTCGCCCACGGTACGTCGGCTACCCACAAGCTCTTAATCCACATAAACTGCGTGCGATTTTGTTCAAACGATGCAACGGTTGTCTCTTGCGCGCGCGCTTGCATCAAAATACTCATCGACAAAATAAAGTCTCCGTCCGCTTCGCTAAGCTCTGATATGGTTTTGCCAGCATAATCGGCCACGAAATCGCTATACGACTTGTTTTGGTCAATATACTCGGTTTTGTAACGCATAAGCGTAGAAGCCGGATCAATTACGGTTACGTAATCGAACTGACTTTTTATTTCGGAAGAATCTATCTTATCACTAAGCTTTTCTTCGCTTTGGTACACACTGCTAAGCCACGAATCTATATCGGCAAAATCGACGCCGTCCGCGCTAAGCGAATAATCCATACCACCGTTAGTTCTTACGGTATAGTCAAATCCCGACTCGTCATACGCCGTTACGTAAGAACCGTGCATATCAACGTATTGCTTAAATTCCATATACGCGCTAACCGATCGCAACGCCGTATAGAACGTAATGAAGAGCACGAGCGTAACTATCATCGGAATACACGCCGACATATAGCTAAAGCCTGCTTTTTTCTGAAGCTCCATTTGCTTTTGCTGCAATGCCTGCTTATCTTCGCCATACTGCTTAGCAAGCTTATCCATTTGGGGCTTAAGCGATTCGGTGATGCGCTGATTTTTACGCATCTTGTACTTTTGATAAAAGTCAAGCGGCGATAAAAGCAACTTCAAAAATACGACGAGAACAACTATTCTCCAGCCGTAATTGCCTATAAAGCCAAAGACGTCAATAATGAGCCACTCCCAAAGTCCGGAGGGCGCAGTTACGTCAACAGCTGACATCAAAAAAGCCATTTTATATCTCCTTTACGATTGACAGGGACGGGGTCGTAGCCACCGTCACGGTTGGGCGTACAGCTAAGTAATCTTTTTAGCCCAAGAAAAACTCCCTTTAGCCCAAACTCCTTGATGCTTTCGAGCATATAGGTAGAGCAGCTTGGATGATAAATGCAAACGCTTGGCATAAGCGGTGATATACATTTCTTATAAAAAATCACCGGTAGCTCGAGTAGCCATCTAAAGCTTAATAAATAAATTAACTTATTGCGTTTTTTCTTCATACACTTACATCAAGCCACGCTAAGATTAGCTAAACTAACAAGCCTTGTTATATCCTTCTTCAGCTCTTCAAAGCTCATTTCGCCCGCCTTTTGCTTTGCAACAAGCACAATTTGATACTTTTTAAGCGGGAACAAGCCCTTAACTATTGCGCGCATCCTTCGTTTTAGCTTATTACGAACAGTGGCCTTGCCCAACTTGTTGCTTACCGAAAAACCGACCTTCAATGACGTCGACTTAACATAAAATAGAGAAAACGCCGCCGAAGCCTTGTTCTCTCCCTTGTGATAAACAAATCCAAATGAACCGTGTTTTGTCAGTCTGTAATTTTTTTTTAGCATACGCCTATACGGGCGCAATTTTTATGCGCCCGTTGGTTGCTGATTAATGAGAGCCAAGCGGCTTAGCTGCGATATGCTTTCTGCCCTTTTGTCTACGACGAGCGAGCACTCTTCTGCCGCCCTGGGTCTTCATTCTTTGTCTAAATCCGTGAACCTTTGCACGCGATCTCTTTTTGGGTTGATAAGTTCTTTTCATAATACATCCTCTCGTTATTTATATTGAGCTACGTTATATTATAGATAATTTAGATTTATAAGTCAACTAATTTTCAGCTCATAAAGCCCCACCATAAAAAATATTGGCGCGTTTAATTTGTTTTATTCCGTAGATTAATCGCATTTTTCACCTTTGCGCGCTTGCCCAAAGAAGGAATAAATCTCTTAAGCCTAAGAGCGTTGAGCAGTACTGACACCGAGCTCATACTCATTGCCGCCGCGCCTGTCATAGGACTGAGCAACGGACCGCCAAATAGATACAATATACCGGCTGCAATAGGTATGCCTATCGTGTTGTATCCAAACGCCCAAAACAAATTTTGCTTGATTATTCGCATGGTTTTTTTGCTTAACTCAATAGCCGAGCTAACATCACACAAATCTGAATGCACTAGTACGATTTCGGCAGATTCGATTGCTATGTCCGTGCCTGAGCCTATAGCAATACCTACGTTAGATACAGCAAGAGCCGGGGCGTCATTTATTCCATCGCCCACCATAGCGACTGTCTTACCTTCGGACTGCAGCCTTTTTATTACGTCCGCTTTGTCACTAGGCAAAACCTCGGCAATTACTCTTTGTATTCCTACCGACTTAGCGATCGCACTTGCCGCAAGCTTATTATCGCCTGTAAGCATTACTACCTCTATGCCCATTTGGTCAAGCCTTTGAATAGCCTGCAAGCTCGTTTCCTTAACTACGTCAGCTACCGCAATAATGCCAGCCATAACTCCGTCAATCGCTACGTAGATGGGCGTCTTGCCGTCTTGCGCAAGCTCGTGATAATTCTTTCGCATTTTTGAGCAATCAACCTCGTATTCGCGTAGAAGCGTTTCGTTGCCTATAAGCGTTACTTTGCCACACACTATAGCTCTTACGCCCTTACCCGTAAACGTCTCAAACTGCTCGCATTGAAGCTGGTTAGACCCTTTATCAAACTCTACGATGGCTTTAGCAAGCGGATGCTCAGACTTGCGCTCTGCCGCTGCGGCGTAGCTGACAAGCTCGCTCTCGCTTATTTCGCCTTGTACCACCACGTCCGTTACCGAGGGAGCCCCTTGTGTGATAGTGCCCGTTTTGTCAAGCACTACGGTATCAATCTTATGTGCCGTCTCCAGCGCTTCGCCGCTTTTTATCAAAATTCCGTATTCTGCCCCCTTTCCTGTACCTACCATAATTGCTGTAGGCGTAGCAAGTCCGAGCGCGCAAGGACAAGCAATAACGAGAACAGAAATAAATACGGTAAGCGCAAATTCTATATTCCAGCCAGTACCTATAAACCACGCTACGGCTGCAACCAACGCTATAAGACAAACTGACGGAACAAAAACTCCCGCCACCTTGTCTGCTGTTTTTGCAATAGGAGCTTTTGATCCTTGAGCGTCCTCGACGAGCTTTACTATCTGTGAGAAAACCGTTTCGCCGCTCACTTTTTTTGCTACAAGCTTGATATTGCCCGTACCGTTAATAGATGCTGCGAATACCTCGTCGCCTCTTCGCTTGAGCGAAGGCATGCTTTCGCCCGTCAGCATACTTTCATCAACAGCGCTTTCACCCTCTGTCACGATACCGTCAACGGGAATTTTTGCGCCAGGCTTAACGACGATTATGTCACCTTCGCATACTTCACTAACGTGCATCTCTCTTTCTTCTCCGTTAATAACAACTATCGCCGACATAGGTGCAAGTCCAATAAGCTTTTGTATCGCCTCACCCGTCTTTCCCTTAGATACCGCTTCAAGCGTCTTACCCAGCATAATAAGCGTAATAATAACGGCTGCCGACTCAAAATATAACGAATGAACCTTAGACGCATCGCCAAGCGCAATAAGAACGGTATTATATACGCTAAAAATAAGAGCGGCGCTCGTGCCGATAGCAATAAGCGTGTCCATATTAGGACTTGCCTTAAACAATTGCTTATAGCCCACCAAATAGAATTTGTATCCTGCTGCTACGGGTGGGGCTACTAAACACGCTTGTATAATAGCGTAGGTAAGCGACTTGCTTTCCATCAAGTAATTTAACCAGCTTGATAGCGGCAAGGAAAAAGGCAACATAGGCACCATAGCAACGTACAAAAGCGGCAACGCAAAAATTGCAGCAAAAATAAATTTCGCCCACATAAGCTTTAGCTCCTTGCGTCTAGCCTGCTCTCGCTTTTGTATAGCGTCGTCGCTATCGTCCATCACAGTATAGCCTGCTTTTTCTATTGCCCCTTTTATATCCGACAGCCTAAGCTTTTCCTTGTCAAAAACAACTGTTGCCTTCTCAGTAGCAATATTTACGCTCACCGACTGCACTCCATCAAGCGAGTCTTTCGCCTTTTCTACTCGACTTACGCAAGCAGCGCACGTCATACCGCCAACAGATAGGGTCGCGTTAGTGTTCGTTTTTTCCTTGATTTCTTCCATTTCGTCACCAAACTCCTTTTGCAATAATATCACAGTTAACAAAAATAGTCAACTGTAGCATCCGCCAACTGACAAATGACGCCTTTTAATAGCAAAACCCACTCAAGCGAGTGGGTTTGATTTGCATTGATATTATCTCTTGCTGAATTGCGGAGCCTTACGAGCCTTTTTAAGACCGTACTTTTTACGTTCCTTCATTCTCGGATCGCGGGTAAGGAATCCAGCCTTTTTAAGCGGAGCGCGATATGCTACATCAGCCTCGCAAAGCGCTCTTGCAATACCGTGACGGATTGCACCTGCCTGACCGGAAGTACCACCGCCGCGAACGTTAACCATAACGTCGAACTTGTCGGTTGCTTCAACCAAAACGAGGGGCTGATTAACGATCTGCTTCAAGGTATCAAGACCGAAGTAGTTGTCAAGCTCTCTCTTGTTTACAACAATTGCGCCGTTACCGGGCAAAAGTCTAACTCTTGCAATCGCCTTCTTGCGGCGACCTGTTCCCAAATACTGAATCTTTTTCTTGTTAACCGTCTTAGCCATAATTAGTTATACCTCTTTTTCTGAAGTTGCATTACTTCGGGTTTTTGAGCAGCATGCTCATGCTTGTCGTCCTTGTATACGCGAAGCTTCTTGATCATCTGTCTGCCAAGTCTGTTCTTGGGAAGCATACCCTTAACAGCTTCGTAAACAGCTTCGTCACTCTTCTCTGCCATGTACTTGCTGTATTGAACTTCCTTCATACCGCCCATATAGAGAGTATGGTGTCTCTTGAATTTCTTCTCAAGCTTCTTGCCGGTAAGCACAGCCTTGTCGCAGTTGATTACGATTACGTAGTCACCGGTATCAACGTGCGGGGTGAAAATGGGCTTATTCTTGCCTCTAAGCACAGCAGCAACTTGGCTAGCAAGGCGACCGAGAGGCTCGTTAGCAGCGTCAACGATATACCACTTACGTTGCTCAGCTGCAACTTTATCGTTTGCCATAAAAGTTTTCATTTATGAATCTTCCTTCAAAATATATTTTCGTTGCATTTAAGTAATGCCATTTCACGCTGACATACAAAAACGACTACCTTATAATATAGTTAGTGCTAACACAAAAGGGGGCTAAACCTTATGAGCAACATTTCACCACATAAAAAGCCTTTATATTTTATACTAAATTTTTTCTTTTGTCAAACAAAAATACTTGTTTTTTGGAGCGTTAATCAATTATTTTTCGCTTTTGTGCAAAATCTCATATTATGTTTCTATTATACGAGCTTACTGTTTTATAACATAAAAAAGAGCGAACCTTTCAATTCGCTCTCCTTTTGCGTTAATTTTCTTGTTCAAGCTCTACAGTCGGATCGTAAACGTCATCCTCTGCCTTTACGCCAACAAACTGCGTGCCCTCGTCGATACGGTCAAGATTAACAAACATAGCGTAATCCTTTGCGTAGTCATCAACCTCGCCAAACATCATAGCAAAGCGACCTACTACGTCTATACCGAAGGTTGCGCTCGTGCTCATATTCTGAGCGATAGTAACTACTTCGTTGTCTTGCGCTGCAACAAACACGTTGGTGTAGTGATATCCGCCGTCGCTGTCGCCGTAATAAACGTTAGTGCCAATTACGTCGTAAATCATTCTAATGCTACCGTTATAAACGGTCACCATCTCAACCCCGTTGTAGGTATAAATTCCATTGCCGTCAAAGCAAACAGCATATACTTGATTAGAGAGCATAGACGGTCTAAAGCAAACAACCTCGCTATAATCGCCAATATTCTCTACGTTGAGAGCAACACCCGATTGATGTCCGATAACTGCGCTAAAAGAGCCGTTAGCATCAACAATAGCGTCATAATTTGCTTCGTACGCACTCTTGTACGACAGGCTAAATTCCATAAACTGCTCGTGAAGGTTGGTATACATAATTACGTTGCCACCCGTTTGAGCGTCTTCATAAAAAAGATATCCGCCATCAACGTTCTTAAGAGTAACGGTGTTGCCGTTAGAAATAATCTCAGCTCTTTCTTCGCCACTCGGACGCATAGCAACTACTATATTACCAGATCTAATGCGATCATCCTCGGTAATATCTCTAGTGTAATAAATAAAGTCTTCAGCTTGGTTGGTGTCAATTCCGTTGTAATAAACGTCTCTAACAGGAAACAAAGCGTCAGTTACGTCAGTTGCAATTTCGGTAACACGCTCTACCTTCTTATCGCCTACCCTAACCGAAATAATGCTCGTGCCATCCAAAACGGTAAGATAAACCTTTCCGTCCTGCTTATAAAAAGCATAATCAGCTGCTGCGGTGTCGTTTTCGGAGGTGTAAAGTCTCTTAGTGCCAGTACCGTCAAGCTTAGTGCGGAAGAACATGGTCTTAGTGGTTTCGAACTCACCTTGTCTGTTTTGCTTATTAGATGGTGTTGCATAATAAACGTAGTCGTCATAAATAAAGATACCGCCGTTAGAATATCCGCTAGTGCCGATAGTCTTAGATGCAATGCGATACGAAACGCTCTCAGTAACATCCTCGGTGATTTCGATTGCATTACCGTCTTCGTCGTATTCAATATTGCCGTCCTCGTCCTTTTCATAACCGGTAACAACGGTGTTCTTCTTGGTAACAAAGTCGTAATTCGTATCTACGTTATAAGCACCGTCAAAAGTCTTAAGTCCGCTAACCGAAACTCCAAATGCCGTCGTATAATCAAAGCTTACGTCGCTACCTGCATTAAGCTCCGCTCTATATAAGCCACCCTTAACGACGTTGCCCCAGTAGTTTTCCGAGCCGTCGCTATCCTCGTAGCCTCTGTAACCGTTAATATAGTACACATAATTGCCGTACTGAACTGCGCTACCGCCATTGCTCACTACCACGTAAGAAGTATCTTGAACGCCCTCTACCGCGTCGTTTTTGAACGATTCTCCGCAAGCAGTCAAAGGCGCGCACATTAAAAGCACCGCAATAATAGTAGCCAAAATTTTCTTTTTCATTGATGTATAAACTCCAAAAGGTATAATAGTCAACCTTAATATTATACATTTTTTAAGTTAATTAGTCAAACCATTTTAGCAATAATTGTTAAGTTTTTAATTTTTTTTGGAGTATATTCTCCGTCTAAAAGTCGCCTTTGAGCGTTTCGCCCGTTATCGCGTCTTGGTACATCATCCAAAATCCACTGGAGAGCGGGTTGCTCGCTTGTCGCGGCAACCACCTTGCATACCCTTTGAGCGGTTCGGGCGCGTGAGGCGAATAAGCGCCCGGCACGCCATAGCAGATATAGTCGTTACCCAAAATCCCTACTACATAAAACCGTCTTTCGTCGTACCGTATTTTGACAAACTTACTGCCCGGAATAAGCTCCTCTATCTCATAATACCTCTCGTTTTCTCTAAGCAGCTTTTGCAATTGCGTATAGCTTTTTTCTAAGTATGTAGCTTGCCTTCCACACGGCTTTACACCTTCTATACAGCATTCCTTTAGCGAAGGCTTCGCGCTACGCTTACTATCGCCAATCATGCTCTGTATTTTTTTGCCTAAATAATCGCTATCGTTTTCGATTTTTTCTATCCTTTCTCTCGTTTTTGGTTGCGGAGCGGTTGTTGCCGCCACCTGCATAAGCGACAAATATCTGCGTTCTAATTGATACGGCATCATACCTTGCTTCTCTCCTTTAATCAATTCTTCCTTTTTTTGACCAACGTCTATGCTTTTGGCCTTGTCAATAGGCGCTTTTTCCATAACGCTTATATCGTCAGTTTTAAGCATAGGCTCATCCTCTATCCTACCATCCTTATCGTCGCTTAGGGTTACATATGCGGGGAAGTAGTTTTTTTCGGCGATAGCAAAATCGTTGTATTTTTGCGGAGCAATCTTGTGAAAATAATCGTCTATCGTTTGATTAGAGCTACTGTACGTTACGCTTGCAGCTTGATTATCTATCATTTTCTCGTGAGCAAGCGCCTTGCTTAAAATATATTGACTCGAAAGCTTTTTTGCGCAGTTGCTCCCATACATTATTACGCTTTCGTCAATAATAGCGGCGTGAATTTCGCCGTAATTTATTTCACCCAACTCAAATTCAACTGAGGGCGGCGAAACGTTCATCACAAACAATTCGTCCCCCGAAATAACAACAAGCCTATACTTGCCGTCGCTAAGGTCAAACAAATTCAGCTTGCACCTAACGCCGTAGCCGTTTTTTTCGACTATCAGCGTCCCGCGCGAAGCTCTGCCCGTAAGAATAACGAGCTTTTTTATAAACTGCATACGTTACCTCCTTAAGAGCAGTATACTTTAATTTATATGTAACATTATGCAAAAAATTGCCATAAAAGCATGTAAAAAGAATAATTGAATACTTATAAAAAAATAGAGTAACAGCAAAACGCCATTACTCTACTGACCTATTTAACTATTATTCTATTTGTTTTTCTCCTTGTTAAGCAACAAATTAAGCCCTATTATTACAAACGGTACTACAAGCGCTTGCAAATACAGTCCCATAAGCCCCGTTTGGACCTGCGCCCAAACAGCCGCCACCGTAAGCGAGCTTACGCCTTGGAAAATAGCCACCAACAAAACGAACACTCCTCTGTCCGCTGCTTGCGCAAGCAATACGGCAGGAAAAGCCAACCACATATTTTCGCCTATCTTTTTGCTAAACAGTCCGCTAACTGCCGCAAACACGGCAAGCTCGGCTATCATAAACGGCAATCTTGCAAGCGCAGGCATAGCGTTGCCCGTTGCCGAAGTAATCAAAAAGCTGACGATCGGCGCCAAAATTCCTATTCCAAGTCCCCAATACCAGCCAAGCAAGCAGCCACCGATAAGCACAGGCAAATACATGGGCAACCACTTTGCGCCAGCCGCTGCTCCACCGATAAGGTGAACTAACTGCGGTAGCAATACAGACAACGCAATAAGCGCAACCGATATAACTGTTTTTACGGTTATTTTTACTTTTAGCGTTACACTTTTTCTAGACAAAATTCCTTCTAACATACTCGTTCTCCTTAGTAAAATTTTAGTCGATATTTATAATTTCGTACTGCTTAGAGCCAAGTCCTAGCTCATATGCAGTATCTACCGTATGAATAGCGTTCTTTTTTAACATACGCTTTACCAAAGCCGCCTTGCCCTCGTCCGTAGAATTCATAATAGCGTCGTAGCAGGCTTGATCAAGCGCAACGGGATCAAGGGACGCAAAAATTCCAATATCTGCCATCTCCGGCTCTCGCGGATTAGCAACGCAATCGCAATCAACCGACAACCTATTTGCCACGTTGATATAAGCCATATTGTCTGCGCCAAAAAAGCTAATTACGCTTTGGCACGCCTCCGCCATGCTCTCCAAAAATCCGTCTTGATCGTCAGTCATACCCCACATTGTGTCGGGATCTTCCGTTCTGCCTACCGAGTGAATCCACGCCTTGCCATTACGGGATGCTACGCCTATACTCATATTTTTAAGCGCGCCGCCAAAGCCGCCCATAGCGTGCCCCTTAAAGTGCGAAAGCATAAGCATAGACTTATAATTTACTATGTGCGAGCCTACTATATTGTAGCCGCCAAGGTGCTTTCCGTCGCTTACGGGGATGCGCATTTCGCCCTCTGCGTCCATTATGTCGCAGGGCGCAATAGCCGTAAAGCCGTGATCCTTAACTGCTTGCATATGATTATCCGCATCAAATCTTTTGCCTCTATATGCGGTGCAGCACTCTACGATCGTTCCGCTTAGCTTGCTTACTAGCGGCTCAATAAGCTCGGGGTGCAAGTAGTTGTGCCCACCCGGCTCGCCCGTCGAAATCTTAACCGCTACCTTATCCTTAAGAGTGCAATTAAGCGCGTCATAAATCCTAACAAGTCCTTGCGGAGAAATATCCTTTGTAAAATAAACGACAGATTTAACCATATGGCTCTCCCAAAAATTTACTCTTAAATATTATATCACACCTATAACAAAAACGCAAGTAATATGCGCAACCAACTTGTCACGAGCAAAAATATCCATAAACTGTATGATTATCATCTCTTGACAAAAAGTATTAGACAATTTGCTCTAAAATTCCCCAATGGTATTGACACAGCGATTAAAGTTGTGTTATAATTGTATGACTTAGTATTACCAAAGGAGGTTTGCTTTGAATAAGTCCGAAAAAATTCGCTTAATCTACGACATAGTCCTTTCCGTTCTTACAGCAGCCGTTGGTATCGTATTTATCATAACGGTAGCCAACCTTTATTACACGGGCAAAGAACAAGGACTTGAGATTATCTACACCGTAGATAGAATTACTCAGCATCTCACGTTACCGCTTGTTTTCCTATTCGTTTGGATAGCGGCAATTATAGCGGCGTTTGTGCTTAGCGTGGTTTTCCCCGTTGCAAGCAAGAAAAAGCCGAACATAGACGAAAAAGCTCTTGTTCAAAAGTTATCTACGCGCATCCCGACTCAGGGCGAAACGCAAGAATTCACAAATTCAATCGCTCAGCTCAAAAAGTTGCGTTTTGCAAAAATCATCACGTGGGCAATCACCACCGTCGCTCTTATCGCCTTTTCCGTAATAATTTTGGTTTACGTATTTGATCCCGATCATTTTACTCAAACCGAATTTTTGAGTGATATGCTCACTCTTGTACGCAACGTAATCTTCTTTATCGGCGGCGGATTTGTTGTTTGTATAATCGCAACGGTTATAGACGGAGTACTCTCTAAGCGAGAGCTTGCTTGTATCAAAAAGGCCATCGCTACGGGTGACAAAACGTCCGTCCCGCAACCAAAAACTCCCAAGCAAAAGGCGATTATAGGTATGACCATTTTGTACGCGGCTCTTTCGCTGCTTGCCTTGCTGTTCTTTACAATCGCTCCTGCCTTTATTAACAAAATTGTTACCACAAGCACTAAGGCCTTTGAGTTTATATCAATAGCCATTTCGGCGCTTGCGTTAGTTATAGCAGGAATATTAGGCGCAAAGGTTGCAAAAAAATACGCTCTCGAAAAAGCTGACAAAATTATCTTGCTCTTTACAAGAATAGCTGTTGGTTGCGTAGCAATCGCCTTCATTATTGTAGGCGCGACAAACGGAGGCGCAAGCGACGTTCTTACTAAGGCAATCAACATCTGCACGGAATGCATAGGTTTGGGGTGATTTATGAAAGCATTTACTAAAATCAAAAATTGGATTGTTAACCACTGGCCGTCTAGACGTAGAATTATTCAGCTTTATACCTTTCTTTTGTATAACGCTAACATCAAGGGATACATAAACGGAACTATATATAAAGGCACTAGCAAATACGCTTGCGTTCCCGGTATGAATTGCTACTCCTGCCCCGGCGCCGTAGGCGCATGTCCGCTTGGAGCTTTGCAAAACGCGCTTAACTCGTCTACCACCACCACCGCCTACTATATGTTTGGCATAATCGCTTTGTTTGGTCTTATTTTTGCTCGAACAATTTGCGGATTCCTTTGCCCCGTAGGTCTTGGTCAAGAACTATTACATAAGGTTAGATCTCCAAAGGTCAAAAAGAGTCGCTACACCAGAGTTCTTTCGTATCTAAAATACGTTATCTTAGTAGTGCTTGTAATAGGTCTTCCTATTATGTACTCTATGGAAGGCGCTACCGTTCCCGGATTTTGTAAGTACATTTGCCCGGCAGGTACGTTTGAGGGCGGACTAAGCTTAATTCTCAATCCGCTTAACCAGTCAGGTAGCCGCAACCTTTTGGATATGCTTGGGCCTATCTTTACTTGGAAGTTCTGCGTTCTCGTAGTAATAATAGTTGCAAGCGTGTTCTTGTACCGTCCGTTTTGTAGATTTCTTTGCCCGCTTGGCGCAATTTACGGATTCTTTAACCGATTCGCTCTTATCGGCGTTAAGCTAGACCAAAACAAATGTAACGACTGCGGACTTTGCGTTACCCATTGTAAAATGGACGTCAAGCACGTTGGCGATCACGAATGCATCAATTGCGGCGAGTGTATCAAGGTTTGTCCTGCTAAGGCTATTAGCTGGAAGGGCTCGAAAATCTTCGTTCGTGACAACGACATAGGCGTTGCCGTTACAGAAAACGTTGATATTCGCAGCCTTACCTCTATTAAGCCTATGGAAATTACGCCTACTTTGCCTACAGAAAAAGACGAAGGCGTTATGATGTCAAGCGAAGGTCAAGTTGCAGAAAATATCGAAGTGGCTGCTGCGGTAGAGCAGCCCGCTCAAACGCAAGAACATACCACTCTCCATACCGAGCAACGCGCGCCTAAGCAAAAGCGCCCCAAAAAGTTTTGGATAGAGCTTTCGGCTTGGATTCTTGCGCTCGCAGTTTTGCTCAGCGCTTTGCTATACTTCAATCTCCAGCCCGACCAAAACCCTCAAGAAGAAATCGGTGTTGGCTCAGCAGCTCCCACCTTTACACTTCAAAAATACGGCTATGAAGGCGCGAGATATAAGCTTCTTGACGAAACGGTTAGCCTTACGGACTTTGCCGGAAAGGTAGTAGTCGTTAACTTCTGGGCTACTTGGTGCGGACCGTGCGTAGCCGAATTGCCCGAATTTGCTGAAATTGCCGAGCTTTACCAAGATGAAATAATCTTGCTTGCAATTCACGGCGAAATAACCGACAACCCTGCCTTGTGGCTTCCCACAAGCCGTCCCGAGTGGCTCAGCTGGTCGGATAACGTTTATTTCTTGCAAGACAATATCGTTAACCGAATCGGAACTACTTGCATAGACTACGGCTTTGTAACCGGCACGCTCCCCTGTACCGCAATAGTCGGCAAAGACGGAACTATTACGTATATGCGTAACGGCTCTCTCGACTACAATACCTTACTTAGCGAAGTACAAAAGGCGCTTGCCTAAATAACGTTAAACAAAAATATCCGCATTTGATATGCGGATATTTTTTTGTTGAAGCATATTAAATTATATTTATTCTCTAACCCAAATATAATCTTGATACTGCACCGTTAGAAACTCTATGGCGCTTTTAGAATCTGCAATTAAGCTTTCCAAAATAACTATTCCATTATCCAACGCATAAGACTCATATACCTTCCACCCATCAACTATTTCAAACATCACCGACATAAGATTTGTACAGCCGTTAAATGCGCTCTCTCCTATTCTTACTACTCCACTGCCTATTTTCAATACTCCCAAACTCACGCAATCTTCAAATGCGCTCTCTCCTATGCTTGTAATACCATCGGGAATATCTATACTGCCTAAGCTTTCGCATTTCTCAAATGCTCCTATCCCTATGGTTGTTATATTTGGACCAAGCGATACACTTACTATGTTGTCACAGCTCGCAAATACTCCTTTGCCTATAGTTGTTACTGCTCCAGATATATGTACCCTTGATAAGCTCGTGCAGCCAGAAAATGCATAATCCATTACAGTCGACATAGTCAATATTTCAATCTCCTTTGCCAACTCATCATTTATATATAGATTTGCTCCACAATTTAACGGATTAGACTCCATATCGGCAAAAGCAATTTGCGCCCAATTTTGTATACCATCAAAATAGCTCTCTTCTGTTAGATAGTTTACCTTTGCTAAATTATCGCAATCATCAAATGCCTCGCTTGCAATGCTCTTTACACTATCGGATATGCTTATACTCTCAAGATGCAAACAACCAGCAAAAGCCGAATGTCCTATCCCTACGATAGGCTTACCATTATACTTAGAGGGAATAATAACATTTGTATCGCTTCCATCATAATCTACTACAGTATAACCACCTTCAGTAATCTCGAAAACAAGACCTTCCGTTGGCTTCTCACACGCTATTAGGCCGAAAGAAAAAGATATAATAAAAAAAACACTCAGCATCAGTACAATTTTTCTTTTATTCATAAATCACCTTCATAAAATAACAATACAATACAACAGCCATATAATACAATAAATGTACCATATATCAAATCTATCGTCAAGAGATTTTTTACATATTAATAAAATATCATTATTCTTGGATAGAATATTATGTAAAAAATTAAAATTTGCTAGGCAAAAAGCAGCCATAATGCTAAAAAAGTGGCAATAAAGCTAAAATTATAGAAAGTATTTCGCAAAGATTTGCTCCTATTGTCGTTTTACCACTTCCCCGACCTTATCTAAAAGCGTTGTAAGGGTCTGGGGTGCAGCCGCAAGCACCCCAGCGCTTTTTGGTTCTTTTTAGCGCATAAAAAGAACATTTACTTATCGCCTTTTTGTTCTCTCTTTGCTTTTCTCTTATATTATTAAGTACAAACTAATATTGCCTTTTCCTATAATTTTTACAAACAAAAAGCACGCTACCTTATATGTTGCAGCGCGCTTTCTTTTTTTATTCACAGTCTTAGATATTTTGTTTTTTAGGTAAAGTTAGGACTTCTAAGCCAACCGATAAAGTTGCTATAATCGTTATAAGCGCCGTTAAGCGAACCGATAACCTGACCATCCTCAATCAAAATTAAGAACGGGAACGTTCCATTGTGATAACTGCTGTATCTTCTCAAAATAGAATACTCAGCCGTCGTGTCAGACTGCGATGAGCCGCTTACTCTTACCTTTACGACCTTAACGTTTAGCTGAACTGCAGTAGCATCTCCTGCATAATATTCACCCACGAGCTGCTCAAGCATAGGCGCAAGCGTGCCCGTACAAACAGTACACCAATCTCCCCAGAAATCAAGCAATACCTTGCCTTTGCGATCAATTTCGCTGTCAAAGGTCGCAACAGTTGCGTTTACGAGCATTTGCTCTTGAACGAATTCAAGCACTACGTTGATGTTTTCGGTCATGGTAATTATGTAGCTTCCGCCGCGTTTTCTCAGCGAGCTCATAATACTCGTTCCATTTACCGTTGCGTCCGAAAGCTCATAGCCCATAGCTGTATCAATCGTAAGCGTAACCTTTTCGTTAGTTCCGTATTCACTCTTATCGTTAGAAAGAGTTACATCAGCGTACTTTTCTTGGCCATCAGCGTCACCGCTTACGCTAAGCGTATAAGTGACGGTAGGCGTAAAGTCTGCCGTTATAACGTAATCGTTGTCTATATTGAAGGTATAAGCTCCGTCCACGAGCAAGTCGGTAATATCCGTTTCTCCAAGCATTACGCGATCAAGCACGTATCCTTCGTTAGCCGCTACCGTAATAGTAACCTGCTCGTTCTTATTATAACCGAACTTGAAAGGAGCAAGTGTTACAGTGCCTTGAACGTTGTCTATACCACTCGTAGAGAGCGACCATTTATCTTCTACTGCAAACTGTACAGAAACTACAGTGTTTTGAGTAATGTTGAAGGTATATGTGCCGCTATTAGCTCTAACCTCAGAGGTTACGTCGTTTTCATTTACAGTAACGTTAGTATATTTGTTTCCTTCAAACGCCGTAACGGTAATAGTTACGGACGCGCCTCTTAAAAATTCCGTTTGACCGTCTGTTGCAGTTACGCTACCCTTGTTAGTGTCGTAATCGCTTATCGTAAGCGTCCACTTAACACGCCTAAACGATACGTCAACAGTGCTGTCCTTAGTAATGACGAATTGGTAAACTCCACCGTTTACATCAAAATCATCCATAACGCTTTGACCATTAATTTTTAGCTCGCTTACCTCGAAGCATCTTTTGGGCGTAACGGTAAGGTTAACCGTTTCACCGCTCGTGTACGCCTCTTTGTCCGTGCTTACGGTGCCGTTTGACGAAGCGTAAGACCCTATCGTAACCGAAAAGGTTTCTGCTTGCGGTTGGCATCCGACAAACATAAGAGTAAAAAGGCAAGCAACAAGCAAAATAGAAACAAGCTTAGCAAAAGAAGTTTTTTTCATGCTTATTCTCCTTATAATAAGAATATATAGTTCATTATAACACTATTTTTAGTTATTTGCAAGGTTTTTTGTATATCTTTCTAAAAATTGCATTTTAATAAATCTTATATAGCAAACAAAAAAAGCCTACCATACGGCAGGCATTTTTGTAAAATTTAATTTAGTCTTCTATCCCTTCAACAAGCTCTATTACGTCCTCGCAGGTTATGGGGAGTACGCTTGACTCCATGCCCGCAAGCGCCTGTCCATCCTTAAAGACTACCACGAGCGGTATTATTTGTCCGCTTGCAAACTGCGTGCTATATATATAGAACAAGTTTTGCTCAGGCGTTACGTCTGCCGCAGATGCAGGAGGATTACCGTAATCAATCTTGACCACCTTAGCGCCCGTACCAAGCGCAGCATAAGACTCCATCTCGGGGCCAGTGCCAACGCAAGCGCTGCACCAGTCTGCGTAGAAATACACTATCATTATTCCTTCTCTATTAAGCAACACGTTAAACTCGTCAGCCATTACCTTTTGTACAACGGTAAGGTCATCTATGGAAAATAAAACGTTAACGCTCATATTTTCGGTCATAACAAGATCAATGGATCCACCATAAACGCTAAATTCGCTGGTCTTATTAACGCCGTTAATAGAAACTGAATCAATCAAATATCCCGGCTTGGTTGAAATGGTAAGCGTTGTGCTTTCGCCGGTAGCGTAGCTGCTTTTGTCATCAGACAAGGTTGCCGTTGCATAAACAGCCTCGCCCTCAAGTCCAAACACGCTAACGGTATAGGTAACGGTAGGAACAAACTCTACGTCAATATTTGTATTAGCCGTAATTACGAAGGAATACACTCCGTCAGTAAGCTCGTCAGTAACATCTGCGCCGCCCACTACTACCGAATCTATCGCATAGCCCTCGTTAGCAGTTACAGTTACGGTAACCGTTTCGTTTACGTAATACTCGTTATCGTTAGAAGAAAGAGCTACCGAACCAGCAAGCTCGTTAATCTCGCCAATATTAACAATATACGTATCGAATTTTTTGAACGAAACGTCCACAACTACGTCCACCGTTGCGGTAAAGCTATATTTGCCGTCAACAATCTCATCAGTTACGTCTACGCCACCCACCTTAAATCTTTGGATTTCGTAATTAGTCTTAGGCGCTATCGTAATTACTACCTCGTCGCCTTCCTTATAAGACTCCTTGTCAAGCGTAACAGTTCCACGCGCAGTATTATACGACGAAATGGTCACCTGAACAGTCGGTCTATCGTCAGGGGGAGTACAGCCTACGAGCATTGCTCCGCAAAGGCAAGCCGTAAACACGAACGCAAAAACAACCGTTATAAGCTTTTTGAATTTATTCATTTCTTCGCCCTACTTTATTAAGCGTTGTAAGCAAAGCAAATAATGCCGTCTACGTTAACGTCAGCAGCATCTTCGAGCGAAACTTCAAAATAAAAAACTTGATTAGCAAAGTCGGCGTTGAAATTATATACGCAATTTTCTCCTCTTGCGGTCATCTGAGTGTTTTCGCCAATATAGACTCCTTCAGTTATGTTGCCACAAAGTTGAGTAATCTTAACGTTAAGACCGCCTACAACGTAAGCCTTATAATTTTGAGCAAGAGGTGCGGTAAGAACGAAATAAATCTTTTGGTCACTAGACGTAAACTTAAGTCTATATTCACTTGCGTTAGCTACAGCATACGGACTAAAGGTTGCGTTGTCAATAGTGTTGCTATTTACAATATATTCGCCAGTTCCGTCACCACTAGACGCTTGGTCAAGCTCAGCGTCAGTCTTATATCTAAGATTGATGGTTGCGCTGTCGCCCTTATGCATCTTAGTCGTATCGAAGGTAAGATAATCGGGAAGTCCGAACAAGTGAATCTCGATATACGTTGCTTCCTCGGGCAACTGAGTGTAAATATCGCTACCGCAGTCAAGATAAGCAACGCCGTTTTCGTCAACTTGGCCCAAAGCAGTGTAGCATACAGCCAATCCGCCGTCTTCTGACACCTTACAAGCCTGAACGCCCGTAACCCAAGTGCACGGAGTGCCGTCTACGTCATAAATAGTAATGGTATAGTCGTGACCTTCGGGCGCGGGGGGCGGACAAGCGGTTAAAACTGCGCAAGCGCCTATTACCATAAGCGCGCTCAAAACAATAACCATAAGCTTTTTGATCTTTTTCATAATGTCTCTCCTAAAAGTAGTATAACAAGAAATGCAAGATTTCTCATTTTAATATATGTTAAATATATCATTTTATTTTAGTTATGTCAAGTCGTTAGAGTAGCTTGACATAACAAGATTTACTAAAATAAAAAACCGCCTGTTTTACAAATACAAGCGGTAATTTATGTTTATAAAAAACTAATCATTAGGTCGAAGACGGATTTTCGAGCCAACCCAAGAATCCATCATACGAACCGTATGCGCCTTCTACATCACCGATAACCTGACCGTCCTCAAGCATAACTACGAACGGCAATCCGCCACTGCTATTGCGGCTTGCGTATCTTTCGTAAATAGCGTATTCGGGAGTTCTTGCGCTAGTGTTACTAAGGTTATACGTGCTGCTTACTCTCACCTTAACAACCTTGATGTCCAAAGCAGTCTCTCTCGCGCTGCCTGAATTGTAGTTGCCTACAAGCTGCTCAAGCTGCGGAGCCAAAACGGTTACGCAGTAGTAGCAGTCATCTGCCCAGAAATCAAGCAACACCTTGCCTTCTCTGGAAGTAAGGCTGTCGATATTAGACAAATTTCCGGTAGTAATAACGCCACAATCAACGTCAAGCTTAACGCTTATCGTAGTATCTCCCGTAATATTGAACACGTAAACACCATCGGTAAGACTGTGATTAACACCGTTAACCGTTATATTCTTAGCTATATAGTCGCCTGTAGTCGTAACTGTAATGGTAATCTGCTCGTCGCGAGCATACTTCGCTCTATCTGGGCTAATCGTAACAGCGCCCTTAGCCGTATCGTAATCGCTGAGAGTCAACGAATGAACGTAATCAGCGTTCTTCCATACACCGTACTCTTGGAACTCTACGCGAACCTGCTTATCTACGTTAGCAGTAAATGTGTATTCGGTAGAAGAAAACTCATAAGCGCCGTTACGAATTCTTTCGGTCAAATTAGTTCCGCTAATATTGATCGACTTGATTTCGTAACCATTTTTTGATGTAATGGTAACCTTAACGGTATCGCCAACATTGTAAGACGTCTTATCAAGAGTAACAGTACCTTTGGTGGTATCGTACGCTGCAACCGTAATACTTACGGGCTGCGCTTCCGGCGAAGGGGGCGGACAAGCAGTAAGCGATACACAAGCCGCAACAACCATAAGAGCGCTAAGTGCAACAACAAAAAGCTTTTTCAACTTTTTCATAAATATTCTCCTTAAAAAAATTTTCGTACCGTTTGCTAAGAATATGCTTACTTGTCAAGTATGGTGCAAACGCTTATGCAATTACGAATACTATTCTACAATAATAGTACTACAAAACCAACAATCATGTCAACCTTTTGATGCAAATTTTTCTTAAAAATTCTTTAGCTCTCAATATAGTTTAATCTTATACTTATAAATTATATTTATAAAATTTTCTATAAGCTGTCAAAAACGGTTTACTTATTTATAATATAGTGGTATATTATTAGATGGAGACTTTGAGTAAGGATTGCTTTTTGCGTCCTTGCATCAAACTTACAAACGAAATTACACGCAAAAAGCGTGAAAAATCAGGAGGATTTTTATGATTATTGGTATTCCTAAGGAAATTATGCACGAAGAAGCTCGTGTATCCGCAATTCCCGAAACCGTTAAAAAGATGGTTAACGACGGCTTGACCGTTCTTTTCGAAAAGGGCGCAGGCGTAGGCTCTTTCTATCCCGATGAGCTTTATGTAGAAGCTGGCGCGCAAATCGTAGAAGATTGCGAAGAAATTTTCCAAAAGGCTGACGTTATCCTTAAGGTTAAGGAGCCCCAATTCAACAAGGCTAAGAACAAGCACGAGATCGACATGATGCACAAGGGTCAATATCTTATCACCTTTATTCACCCCGCTGCTCCCGTTAACCACGAAATGGTTAAGAACATGGCTAGCAAGGGCATTATCGGCTTGACACTCGACGGTATTCCCCGTATCAGCCGCGCACAATCGATGGACGCTCTTTCTTCTATGAGCACCTGCGCAGGTTATAAGGGCATGCTTATGGGCGCTAGCGATATCGCTAAGTTTATGCCGCTTATCGGAACTGCAGTTGGTATGATTAAGCCTGCTAACGTATTCGTTATCGGTACCGGCGTTGCTGGTCTTAGAGCAGTTGCTACCGCTAAGTCGCTTGGTGCGCAAGTATATTCGTGCGATATTCGCCCCGAAGCTAACGAACAAGCTGCTTCGCTCGGCGCTAAGATCGTTGATACCGGCGTTCCCAAGGAGATCGCTGTTGCTCCGGACGGAAAGCACGCTATGAAGCTTTCTCCCGAGTGGCTCGCTAAAGAGCGCGCTAACATAAGCGAAGCTGTTAAAAACGCAGACATCATCTTCTGCTCAGCATTGCTTCAAGGCGAAATGGCTCCCAACCTCGTTACCGAAGATATGGTTAAGACCATGAGACCGGGCTCCTGCATCGTAGATATTTCTATCGACCAAGGCGGTAACTGCGAAATCACCTCTCCTGGTATCAAGGACGTTAAGCACGGCGTAACACTTGAAGGTATCAAGAACATCCCCGGACAGCTTCCGACCAGCAGCACCTGGATGTTTGCAAACAACATTTACAACCTTCTTAAGTACCTTAACCACGGTGGAAAGATCGAGCTTGACAGAAACGACGAAATCGTAAATGGCATCCTCGTTACCATCGACGGCGAGCTCGTTCATAAGGGAGCTAGAAATGCAATGGGTCTTTAATCCTAAAGCGTAGCTTATCCTAAATACAAATAAATAAAAAATCTAACTATTCTCCCGCAAGATGTACTTTTTGCGGGAGAAATAATAAAAAGGAGTTTTATTCATGTTCGGCTTAGAACAAATTTATTTTCAATTGATATTGCTCGGCGTATTTTTGGTAGCGACAATCGTTGGATATCTCGTAATCAAAAATGTTCCTAGCTTACTTCACACCCCGCTTATGTCGGGTATGAACGCACTTAGTGGCGTAACCGTTCTTGGCGCTCTTACCGCGGCGGCAATTCTATTTAAAGAAAATGTGATTTTGTCTGCAATTCTTGGCTCTATCGCTATCGCTCTCGCTATGGTAAACGTTGTGGGCGGATTTATGGTAACCGATAGAATGCTTGGTATGATTGCTAAGAAAAAGCCCAAGTATAACGGTCTTATTTATTTGATTTCTATCGTTATCGCTCTTGGAATTGGCGCTCTTATCGTATTCTCTACTCTTTCTAGCGAATACGGCGAGTTCTTCTACCTTGGCGGCGCAATCGCTCTTTCTATTGCAGTTCTTGTTGGTATCGCAATGATGAGCAAGGTTTCAATAAGCAAAATCGGCAACAGAGTTAGCGCAATCGCAATGTTCCTTGCAATCGTTATGACTATTGTATACAACAATATCGCTGCTGACTGGACGCTCTATATCGGTCTTGCTCTCGGCTCGGTATTCGGCGTTATCCTTGCAGTTAAGGTTAAGATGATCGAAATGCCCGAAATGGTTGCTCTTCTCAACGGCTTGGGCGGCGCGGCAAGCGCAATTGTAGGCGGATTTGCAATGGCAGGCATTGGCAGTGAATTCGATATCTTCTCTAAGATTACTTCTTCCATTGCTCTTGCGGTAGGTATGATTACCTTGCTCGGTAGCCTTATCGCTGCAGGCAAGCTGCACAAAATTCTTCCGCAAAAATCCGTTGTGTACAAGGCTCATCAGCTTTGGACGATTTTGAGCCTTGTGCTTACCGTTGTCGGTATCGTTGCATACTCCATTTTGGCGGCAGAAGGCGAAGTTGCATTTATCGTAGGCGGAATTGCTATTACTGCTATTTTCGCTGGCCTGTTTGGCTTTATCTTCTCTATCCGTGTTGGTGGTGCAGATATGCCCATTACCATCTCGTTGCTTAACAGTCTTAGCGGTGTAGCTGGCGCAATCGCTGGTCTTGCCATCAACGACCTCTTGCTCGTTGCAGTTGGCGGTATCGTTGGCGCATCTGGCTTGCTCCTTACTCAAATTATGTGCAAGGCTATGAACCGTCGTCTTGGCGCAATATTACTTGGTCAAACGGCTGCTCCCACCCCTGCTCCCGCAAAAGCTGCTCCTGCCGCTGCTCCAAAAAAGGAAGAACCGGTAGTTAAGGAAGAAATCAACTACGCAGCTCAGCTTAATACTGCTAAGGATGTAATTATCGTTCCCGGCTACGGTATGGCTATTGCTCAAGCTCAACACCTTGTTAAGAAGCTTGCGGATAAGCTCGTTTCTAACGGCGCTAAGGTTAGATACGCAGTTCACCCTGTTGCTGGTCGTATGCCTGGCCACATGAACGTTCTTCTTTGCGAGGTTAACGTAGAATACGAAGACCTCTTCGAAATGGACGACATCA
>JAFVXL010000061.1 GCA_017501145.1 Clostridia bacterium
ACCCTCATAAAGATTTTGAGCCGCTTGTGTTGTTTGACTAAGCGACATTCCAAGCTTGTTGAGCGCATCCTGTTGCATTGTAGAAGTAGTAAACGGCGCGCTAGGCTTAGCTCTTGTTACTGATTTTTTGACTGATGTTACGGTATATTGCTTGCCGTCAAGCGAGCTTATAACGTCATCAACCTCTTGCTTAGATGCAAGCTTTATCTTTTTACCGCTTTTAGTCGCAAGCGTTGCCTTTATGCTCTTTTTGCCCTTTTGCAAAATTGACGCAAACGGCCAATATTCCTGAGGCTTAAAAGAGCGAATTTCTCTTTCGCGTTCGACGATAAGTCTAAGCGTTACAGACTGAACTCTACCGGCTGAGAGCTTGCTTTGAATTTTTTTGCAAAGCACAGGAGAAACCTTGTATCCCACCAATCTATCGAGCACTCTACGTGCTTGCTGCGCGTCAACAAGATTTTCGTCGATAGGTCTTGGATTCATAAGAGCATTTTGAACAGCGTTTTTGCTGATTTCATTAAACTCTATGCGAATATTTTGTTTTTTATCTAATCCAAGCAGCTCTGCTACGTGCCACGAAATAGCTTCTCCTTCGCGGTCCGGGTCGGTTGCAAGTAAAATTTGTTCAGCTTTTGCAGCTTCTTCGCTAAGCTTTTTGACTGTATCTTTTTGGGTAGGAATAATTTCATAACGGGGCATGAAGTTATCCTTTACGTTGATTGCAAGCGTCTTTGCCGGCAAATCTCTCACGTGACCGCGCGTAGCAAAAACCTTGTACCCCTTACCAAGATACTTTTCTACTGTTTCCTTCTTACCAATACCTTCTATAATAACGAGCTTCATATTTCTCCTTTACCTAATTCCGTAGCTGTTAGCAACTCGAACTATAATTCCCTTGATTTCCATACCTAATAAAGTAGCGCTTATTTCGGAAGCGCGCAATTGAGATAATTCAATTAAATCTTCTATCGTTTTGTCGCCATCCCGGAGTAAAGTATAAATCTTTTCCTCAAAAAAGTCCAGCGGTGGCAATGTAATTTTTTCTTTTTTTGGAATATTTAGTCGTAATTCACTCAAAACGTCGTTTGCAGAACAAACGATTTTTGCGCCCATGCTTATAAGCTTATTAGTTCCCTTAGATCTAATTGAAGTAATATTGCCCGGAACAGCGAAAACTTCTCTACCTTGCTCTAATGCAAAATCCGCCGTAATGAGAGCGCCGCTTTTTTCGCCGGCTTCTACTACTATTACACCCAAGCTAAGCGCAGATATCAACCTATTTCTCTCAGGAAAGGTGTATTTTGTAGGCGAAAATGACGGCTCATACTGACTGATAACCACTCCGCTATACTCTATTTCTTCGCTCAAGCTAATGTTAGAAGTAGGAGTAATTCGCTCCAAGCCGCCTCCAAGAACGGCGATCGTTTTGCCTCCGGACTTTAACGCAGCCGAGTGAGCGTATCCGTCTATTCCGGTAGCAAGTCCGCTTACTACCGTTACGCCTGCTTGAGCTAGCTCAACAGCGAGCATTTCCGCTACTTCTCGTCCGTACGACGAGCAAGCTCTCGTTCCCACTATCGCAACGCACGGAGTGTTGACAACGTTCATATTGCCCTTATAATACAGCAATGCAGGCGGACAAACTTCCTTTTGGAGTATGCTTTTGGGAAATTCGTCACTTGCCCGAGTAACGATGCGAATATCTTTTTGTCTAATTTTGCTTAACTCGCTATCGAGATAGGATTCGCTTCTAAATCTCAATAAAGCCTGAGCGTGATTTTCGCCTATGAAGTCCTTCATCTTTTGACTTATAGGCAATCCGTCCCAAATTTCTTCGGGCGAAAACACGTCCAAAAGCGCATTAAGTCGCTTGTCAGTCATTCGCGAAAGCGACAACCAGTAGTAAAGCTTATTTTCGTTCACTTGACTCTCCTATCCAAACTACGATAACCGATTGCTTCAGCCACGTGCATAACCCTTATATCTATGCATCCGTCTAAGTCTGCAATAGTACGCGCCACCTTCAAAATTCTATTATAAGCTCTTGCCGACATCCCAAGTCGCTCGAACGACATCTTGAGAAGTCTTTCGCTTTCTTCGTCTAATTGGCAGTACTTAGAAACCATTTGATTGTTCATCTTTGCGTTGCTATATATACCGCTACCTGCAAATCTATTCAGTTGAATTTGTCTTGCTTTATTAACTCTTTCTTTGACTTCAGCCGAAGTTTCACCCTTTTCCTTTGACGCAAGGTCACCATACGTAACGTTTTCCACCTCAATATGAAGGTCAATTCTGTCCATAAGCGGACCAGAAAGCTTAGACATATACTTGTTAATTTGCGCGGGGGTACACGTACACTCGTGAGTCTTGCTACCGTAATTACCGCACGGACACGGATTCATGCTAGCAACTAACATAAAATTAGCAGGATATTCTACCGTCCTAACCGCTCTCGCTATAGTAATAACGTTATCTTCAAGCGGCTGTCTCAAAATTTCGAGCGAATCGCGTGGATATTCGAGCAATTCATCCAAAAACAATACGCCGTTATGCGCAAGACTTATTTCGCCAGGACGAGCCGACGAGCCGCCGCCCGTGAGCGCAACCTTGCTACCCGTATGGTGTGGAGCGCGAAAAGGTCTATTGAGTATAATGCCTTTCTTTTCGTCCAACAGTCCTGCTACACTATGAATTTTGGTGGTTTCAAGCGCTTCGCCTATCGTAAGCTCAGGCAAAATCGTTGGCAAGCATCTTGCTAACATAGTTTTACCTGCGCCCGGAGGTCCTATCATAAGGATATTATGCCCACCTGCAGCTGCTATTTCCATAGCTCGCTTAGCAGCATACTGCCCCTTTACAAGACTAAAATCCTCTACATATTTGCGTTCTTCTCGAAATTGAGCCAAGTCAAGCTTTGGCTCAGGCTCATAACCGCACGGATTACGCAAAAAATCCACTACCTGACGCAAGCTTTCGAAGCCATATACATCTATCCCGTCTATATAGCTTGCCTCATTGACGTTAGCCTTTGGAACAATAATCTTCTTACAGCCAAGGTCAAGCGCTGATATGATTATAGGCAAAATTCCTCTAACCGGCTTAATATTTCCATCCAAGGATAACTCACCTAAAATGCCGTACAAATCAAGCTCATCACAAGTAAATTGCTCAGTAGCGTATAGCATACCGAGCGCAATAGGCAAATCGTACATAGCGCCCGTCTTCTTGGTATCAGCGGGTGAAAGATTTACCGTTATTTTTTTGGGCGAAAACATAAATCCGCTATTGCGAATTGTGCTTTTTACCCTTTCTTTTGATTCTTTTACGGCTGCATCAGGAAGTCCAACCACTTCGATAGACGGCAATCCGCTACCAATATCGATTTCTACGGTAACGCCATACCCTTTTATTCCTTCTAAGCCGAAGCTGTTAATCTTAGCCAGCATTATTCGTTATCCTTAATCTTAACAAAATCTTTTATTGCAGACGAAAGCTTATTGTCAGCAGCCTCAAACGTCTTAATCTTGCCATTAAGCACAATATCAAGCAAAGCGGATGTAAAGTAAATATGAGTCAATACGGTTATTGCCGAACAAATTATACCAAGCACCTTAAAGCCGTCGCTCAAAATTTCAGTTGCAAACGTCGCGTTCGCCCTAAAGTAATCTGCTTGAAGCATTACTCCGCTGAAATTCAAGAAAATCATTAGCGACATTATGCCAAAAATCTTGACGAGTCTCTTGTCTTTAAGCACTACTATAGCAATCAACAAAAGCGCCATAAACGGCAAAAGCGTAAGCTCGGTAGAATCTACAAAATAAGTATTTATGGTAAGCAACACGTATGAAACAAACAACATCAAGTTAGCTCTATTCTTCTTGCTAAGGTAAATAATTAGCGTAATTGCTACGATAGCCACCATAAACAATATGCTAAATACGTAAACAGGGAAAGTAAGGTCAAGCCTTGCAGCGTTACGATTAAACAGCGAATAGAGAGACAATCCGTTGTAAGTAAAGTATCTCAAGTTGCCAAACGGTTCGATAAAATATACGTAAAGCATCTTAAACGGATTTGCGCCCACAAAGCTGTTTGTAAACGGCAACGTTACAAGATACGAAATAAGCATGCAAGCAAGTATTGCAACTGGAAGCTTAACAATTAGTCCGAATTGCGAATTCCAAACATTTCCCTTCTCGCCCGAATTTCTATATGCAATAACCTTCTTGACATATGCATAGATAAGAAATACCGCAACCACTGGAAGCAAGAATATCGTTTCAAATGCGCACAAAAGACTCAGGCTATACGCAACTGTCATCAAAACGTACCTACGTTCTAACATAAAGTAAACCATAACAACAAGCGCGAGCGCAAAAAATACGTATCCACTTGGCGCAAGCGAGCCGAGCATAAACACCGGACAAAGAGCAATCAATCCTCCAACAGCAATGGCAACCGTCTCGTTTGCGTACTTCTTTGCAATCTTGTAAGCAAAAACCGCAAGCAAAATTTCCGCTATAATAAACGGCAACTTTAAGAATACGAGCGTGATTTGCGAGTTAACCGACAAGTTCACAAAAAGCGAAAGCAACGATCCGAAGAGCATAAGCAAATACATCGGTATGGGATACAAAAATACGTCCGAATATTCCCCCAAAAATCCATTAAAACCTTTGTTTACAAGAAAATTAGTCATATTAAACAAGCCGTTATAGCCTGCTCTATTGACAGAAAAGGCCGCAGTATAACCGACGATTCCTTTCATAGAGAAATCAACGACCATTCTTATTATAGCTCCAACAACGAGCACTATAATAAATACCTGCTTAGCACTAAGCTTTAGTTTCAGCTCTTGTCCCTTAAATCCTATGCTAAAAAGCCATATAGCAGCAACCAATACCACTACCGTAAGAACGGCAAATATTACCGTAAAGGAAATTCCGCCTGCTTGTGATGCTAAAAAGTTAATCATTTTGAACTCCGTTTGCTTTATTTTTATAGTATAACAAATCTATTATAGCAAAATTTTGCCATAATAGCAATTCTTTTTTGATACCCAAGTGTAAATAACAGTCAATTTCTACCAACTTAAATCTTGAACGTCCGCGGGATTGTCGTTGGTTGCGACTGATTCTATCCAACCGCTTTTCAACTTAATAACCTTATCGGCTATGGGAATAAATGCCGTGTTGTGCGACACCATCAAGACGGTTATACCCTTTTCCCTATTGAGCTTTTGAATAACATGCATAACCTTTTTGCTATTTTCGTAATCAAGCGCGCCAGTCGGCTCATCACAAAGAAGTAAAACAGGGGTTTTTGCCATAGCTCTAGCTATTGCCACTCTTTGCGCCTCTCCGCCGCTAAGCTCTGAGGGAAAGGCGTTTTTTCTTTCGTCAAGTCCCATTTCATCTAATAGCTCGTTTGCCAGCCTTTCGTCCTCACATACAAGCAAAATGTTTTCTAAAGCGGAAAGATTATTAATAAGATTATAGCTTTGGAACACAAACCCTATTTTTTCCTTTCGATATGCGCCAAGCTGCTTGTCCGTCATGTCTGTAACTACTTCGCCACAAACTGTAACCTTACCCATAGTCGCTCTATCCATACCGCCTATAATATTTAAGGCGGTAGACTTACCGCTACCCGAATCTCCGTACAAAAGCACAAAATCCCCTTGGTTTACCTCAAATGCTATGCCTTTGAGCGCTTGAAATTCTGCCTTGCCGCTATTGTACGACTTAACTAATTCTTCTACCTTTAATATTTGATTCATACTACTCCTTAATTTTTAAGGTGTTAGCAACGTTAATTTTGCTTATTCTCTTGTTAATAAGTACGTTACTTATAGCCGTAATTATTGCCGCGCACACAAACAGTACGACAAAGCTCCACCAAAATGCGTGCGCATAAACTACTACTCTCGTTGCGCGCGTAACTACCTTGATTATTGGATTAGTGATAATAAATCCAAGCGGAATAGACAGCAAATACGCAAAGAAAATAGACAAATAGTTTTCGATAGAACTTAGCGAATTAAATTTCTTCTCGCTTACGCCCATCGCCTTAAATATCGTATAGTCCTTAACTCTTTCGTTTATACTCAAACACGAAATATTAAGTATCAGTAGCACCATTATTACGCCGCATACGACAAATAACAGCACCTCGGTTATGTCAAGAACCACAAAAAGCTTGCTATATCTGTCCGTTTTTATAGAGTGCTCCATATACGAAAAGGTTTCGCCGTAGCCTTGGCTAATAGAAGAAACAAAAGATTCGATATCTTGCTTAGATGCCCCTTGCGCCGATTTACAATAAACCATCGCCTTATCAGGAGTGGAGTTCATCAAATACCAATAAGCCATAGGCGCTTGATTTTTTAGCGCCTCAAGCGGAATAATTATTCCAAACGTACCTATATCCGTGTACGTTCCTGCTACCGAAAGCTCTAATGTAATAGCTTGCGACGAAAATAACGTAATCGTTACCGTTTCTATATTTCCGAACGACTCCGGAACGTAAACGCCCTCGTTGTCTATTGTGATTTTTTCTTTACCGTCGTACAAATTATAGCACGGATTATCACCGTCAAGCACGGTTATGCTAACGTTTTTGTCGTCACACGATGCCGCAAGCTCCAAGCAATACATTACGTTTTCAAAGCAAGGTGAGTTTTTTGCTTCGTTTTCTATATCTTGATATTTTATGTTGTCACGAGAGTGCCACTTTATCGTCGTATCATAATTGTAATAGTCGTTATAAATCGTGTTTTGCAAATTGACTACCGAGTTATCCAACAAAAACGCGGTAAGCAACAGCGCTAAGCACAACGTTGCCGACAGCGTAGTAAACAAAAACTTCTTTTTGTATGAAATTGCATTTCTAAAGCTAAGCTTGTACGCGATAGGCAATTTACTGCGCGAAAGAATTTTGACACTCTTTTTTGCCTTTCCACGCATAAGCTCTACGGGCGTTTTTCTAAACAACGACGCTATCGCCAAAAAGAGCGATGCCAAAGTAATTAGCACCAGCACGACAAGCGGGAGCAATAATGAGTAAAAATACGAGCCGCCTACTATTGACGGCAAGGTGTAGAACCTTGTCAAAATAGTTATATATATGTCGGGCAAAATCAAAATTCCCAACACCGCGCCTATTACGCCTGCTACAACTACCCAAATCAACATAGGCAAAACGTACGATATTATGACTTTTTTCTTATCTAAGCCGCACGCTGTAAGAACTCCTATATTATACCTTTCGTCCTCTATGCGCTTAGCCGTATTTATATACAATATCAAGCACAGCGCTACAAGACACACTACGGGCAAAACTTTCATAAGCGAATTTATAAGCTCTATATCTGCCGTTTTTCTCCATACAGATATAGTGTCGTCACGGCAATCAATTCTTGCCGAATAAAAGTTTTGTCCACTAACAGATGTCAATTTTTCTTTTAGCTGACTAATGTTAAAATCGCTATCTACATAAAAGGAATTATAGTTATCAAGATTAGGCGCATACACTCTAATTACTGCAAGCTCGTCTTTTTTAGGAATAGAATCTCCCTTGTATAAGGAGTCCGGAAATATGGCTATGCCGGTTATCGTGATGGAAAAAACCTCGTCGTCTACTTTTAACGTAATAACGTCCCCTATTTTTGTTCCGTTAGTTTGCGCAAAGCCTAGGTCTATCAATCCTTCCATATCACGCGTTGGCAGTTTTCCTTGGACAACGCTCGGAATATTTACGTTAAAGTCCATAGTAGAAAACAGCTGCAAATTGACTTGTCTATTTACGCCGTTGATTTGCGTTGTAATTGTATCATACTTATAGTAAAAGTCTGCGTTAAACTCTCCATTAAGAAGGCTTGCTTGATCTAAATCAATTTTTCTATTTAGCACCGTATAATCGGCAAGATTTTGTGAATTATAAAATTCGTCTATACTCGTTTTTACGTTTCTACCAACAGCATTTAGTCCGCTAAAAAGAAAAATACCCAAAAGCGTGATAAAAAAGACACTTAAATTAAGAAAAATGCCTTTTCTAAAACTTCTGAGTTGTCGCAAAAATAAGTACTTCATAAAATAATTATTAAGGCGCGGTTTATTGGCCGCGCCTTATTCGTCGTTTAATAATATTTTGATTTATTCAAATTGGAGCTGCAAAAATTACTCTTGTGCCTCTTCTTCCGTTTGCGGCAAAAATTCTTTTACCTTGAACAATCTCGTAATAGTGAAAGCCACGAGAATAATCATTTCAACAATCCAAAGGAACAACACTACGTTCATACCGCTAGCGCTAAGATTAGTAAATATGGTAATTGCCAAAAGCAAGAACGCTACGTCCAAAACTGCAAGAATTGCGTCATAAAGACCGATATTGGGGTTCTTAAGATTCTTACCAAGGTAAATAAGCTCGTACATAATAGCAAGCAAAATACCAATTACAGCGTACAACATAAAGCCGTTTGCTCCTGCCCAAGCGAAGAAATCGGTCGCAGCCAAAGCTGTAAATAACACAAACAAGGTAGCTGCAATTGCGCCAAGAACAAACAAATTAAAGCTGCTTACGAACTTCTTAAGATATACCTTAGGACCGCTAACGAATTTCTTGCTTGCGTTGGTTGCAAAGAAAGAAATATCAGTTTCTTCTTCGCTGTTGTGCGTACAAGCGCTAAGAATAAGGATGAACGCAAATGCAACGATCAAGAGAACGATAATGATAGCAAGGTTTGCCATCGAGAAGTTACCAATGAGCATAAGCAACGAAAGCGCTGCCGATATAAGTGTAAGCACCGCAACTGCATCTACTCCGTCAACCGTTCTCGTAGATATTCTACGTAAAGCGCCGATAATAAACATACAGAAGGCAACTGCGCCTACAATCAAAATACCTACCATATACGTAACGTCGCTAAGGAATACCGTCGGCAAATCCCAAGCTCTTGCTGCCAACAATCCGCCCAAGATAGCGAACGCACCTGCAAAAAGCTTCCAAGTACCAAACTTTTCCATAACGAGTGAGAAGTATTTACTTAAGGTCGTATTAGCTTCGAGAACAGTACCTACATTGCTCCAACCGCACGTGCACTCAACCTTAGCAAACATAATTCTAAGTACATTAAGCACTACCAAAATTACGAGAGCAATCGCATAATACACGGTTTCCATACTTACAAAGTTAAAGATAATCATACCCAAAAGCAAGAAAACCATAAGGAAGTTAAACGTAAGCAAAAGCGTATCTCTTGCGCCGAGCCCTTCCTTCTTAATCCCCATAACCACGTACGTAACGACAAGCCCTATTGCGATAATCGCGCCTACTATAAAAAGCCAAAAAGCAACTGCGCTCTTAGCCTTCAAATCAGCAAACATCTCAACGAAACGAACATAAAACAAAACCGCAAACATTGCAAGCGCTGCAAACACAGGCAAAACAAGTCCCGATTTCTTAATTAATTCAGAATAATACGTTGCACATTTACATTTCTTCGAGTTCATAATATTCCTCCACCAAATTATTATACCATATATAATTTTGTTTTGCAAACAATTTGCTCGACAAACTGCAAAATAACTTAAAAAATACCATATCTTTTTTTTGCTAAATTTATACAAATATGCTTTGACAATATTATAAGTAAAATATATAATACATATATGTACGATTTGATATTATTTGATCTAGACGGAACGATAGTCAACTCCCAAAGAGGTATTTCATACTGCCTTAACCAAGTTTTTGAGAAATATGGCATAAACTACCAAGGCGATATAAAGAAGTTTATCGGCCCACCGTTTGTTCAGTCTTTTCCTCAATTTTTGGGAACTGACAGCGCTCTTACCGAAACGCTTATTAAAGAATACCGAATTTTGTACGCAAAGACCGGCGTATATCAAACAACGATGTATAGAGGTATCCCCGACCTTCTTAAAAGCTTAAAGCAAAGCGGAAAGACCGTTGCGCTCGCAACCACCAAGCCACGCCATTTTGCGCAAATTATTCTCAAGCAAAAGCGTATAAGAAAGTATTTTGACTTTGTTTCGGGCACTGAGCCTGATGGATCTATCGTGGACAAAGTGGACGTTTTACAAAACGCATTTCGACATTTGCCGTTCGAAAAAAATCGTTGCGTGCTTATCGGAGATACGTTATATGACGCCCAAGGCGCAAAAACGGTAGGTATTGACTGCATAGGCGTAACGTACGGATACGGAAGCGTCAACGAGCTAATAGAAAACGGCGCTAAGCAGATAACTAATTCGGCAAATAAGCTTAAGGAAATATTGATAAAATAGCCCTAATAAAAATTTTTGATATCTAAAAAGCCCACTTTATAACGGTTATTACTGTGTTTTTATAAGCGCATCCACTTATACAAAACATAATAAAAACGACGGAGCAAGTTGTATGCTTCGTCGCTTTTTTCATTTAGCCGTTATTGTAAAATTATCTTTTGCAAATCCTCAAAGGGTGACAGGCTGCGCTTGAGTATTCCGTGCATTTGCGCTATTGCAAGTCCATAATTAGTGATAGGAACTTCGCGTTCTAACGACTTAGCTACCCTACTGCCCATTTCCTTCTCATTAAGCATACAGCCGCCGCAATGAACAACGAGCGCAACGTCGCTCAAATCAGAAAATTCGGTACCCGACGAGAACTTAAATTCGAGCTTTTTGCCAGTATATTTAGTGAGCCAACCGGGAATTTTTACCGTGCCGATATCCTCACATTGACGGTGATGAGTACATCCTTCTGCAATGAGCACCTTATCTCCATCGCGTAGCTTATCAATTTTTGCCGCGCCCTTAAGCAAGGTGGGCAAATTGCCCTTATATCTTGCCATAAGTATCGAAAAGGACGTTAACAAAATGTCTTCGGGGACGATTGCCGCTACCTTACCAAACACTTGCGAGTCGGTTATAACCATCTTTGGCTTTTTGTTTAGACAACTAAGCACGGATGCAAGCTCGTCTTCCTTGCAAACTACGGAAACCGCGCCACCGTCAAGAATATCCCTTATCGTCATTTGCTGCGGCATAATAAGTCTACCTTTAGGCGCAGCCTTATCAATAGGAACTACAAGCACGACGATATCGCCCTTTTGTAAAAGGTCCAATACAACCTTGCGCTCGTTATTTGCGCTAAATCTGCCAAGCATTTCCTTAAGCTCGTTGATATTATGTCCGTCTGCCGCGCTAACGTAAATTACATTATCCTTTGCTGTCGGAGCTTCTTTAAGCAAATCCGACTTATTATACGCTATAATAAATGGTGTTTTTTTCGCTTGAAATTCCGCAATAAGCTCATTATCCTCTCTCGAGAGTCCAACCGTTGCATCTACAACAAGTATGGCTATGTCAGTATAATCAAGCGCTTTTTTCGCCTTTTCTACTCTTAGCGCGCCAAGATCGCCTTCGTCGTCAATACCCGGCGTATCTACAACGACAACAGGACCAAGCGGCAAAAGCTCCATCGCTTTTTTTACAGGGTCGGTAGTCGTACCCTTTACGTCCGAAACAACCGAAAGCTGCTGCCCGGTTATAGCGTTAACAAGACTGGACTTGCCTGCGTTACGTTTGCCGAAAAATCCTATATGCAATCTTTCTGCCGAAGCTACGTTGTTAAGTCCCATACTGCCCCCTTAAAATCTAAAATCACGTCTATTAGAATTCATTATATCCTTTACGTTTTGCTTAGCAATTTCTTTTACCTTAGGATTTGTTATTTTTTCAAGCTCCTTTTCTATAAGCTCGAATCCTATCCTTCTCGTTTCCTCCGAGCCGTAATCCACAAGGTACTCAGCAAGCGTCATAAGCGCGTTAGGATGACAGCAGTTGATTATTTGTCCCGTTTTGCAAAGGCTCATAAATCTATCTCCCGTCCTGCCCTCGCGATAGCAAGCGGTACAAAACGACGGAATATGTCCGTTTTCCATAAGCCATCTAACTACTTCGTCTAAGGTACGCTGGTCGGACACGTCAAACTGCTCAGTATCCGTAGGACGCTCCTGCTCAGTATATCCACCAACAGACGTTCTCGAGCCACCGCTTACCTGAGAAATTCCAAGGCGAAGCAGCTTAGTTCTAACGTCTTCGGTTTCACGCGTAGAGATAATCATGCCGGTATAAGGCACGGCAAGACGGATACAAGCGGTAATCTTTGCGAATATTTCGTCCGAAATAGAATTATCAAACGCCGTCGGATCAATATCGTCAGCCCTCTTGATACGCGGAACGCTTATGGTGTGCGGACCAACGCCATGAACAGCCTCCAAGTGCTCTGCGTGCATGATAAGACCTGCAAATTCGTATCTATAAAGCTCAAGTCCAAACAACACTCCAAGTCCTACGTCGTCAATTCCGCCCTCCATTGCTCTATCCATAGCCTCGGTATGATAATCGTAATCGTGCTTAGGACCGGTAGGATGA
>JAFVXL010000062.1 GCA_017501145.1 Clostridia bacterium
AGGTAAAACTTTATGGCAAAAAAAGCTATTAGTGAATTGAAAAAAAGAGCGTTGCTTGCTAAGCAGCGTATGAAAATGGGATATTGGGAAAAGATGATGCGGGATAGAGAAAAGCTTATAAGCGAGGTTGGTTCTACCTACGAAAACAAAAAGCTTATTAGTGACTATCAACGTGAAAAATATAATCGCGAGATTAACGTTACGGTCAATAAGCGCGCTCACGAAGATGAGTTATTATACGACAAGGTTAAGTTAATTCTTGAATCTAATGAGATTATTATAAATCCTATAGCAAGACTTATTGACGAAAAAGAGTATGAGCAAATGGATGGCGAGACTAAGCAGCGATATATATTAGAGCTTTCTAATAAATTTCGCGAGCTAAAAGAGAGATATTTCCGAGAAAATATTAGTAAATCGTCATAAAAACAAATTAAAGCAGTCGTAATAAAGGCTGCTTTTTTGCTTTTTCGTTCTATAGCATAAGGAGTGACTTCCTCAAAAAATTATGCTATCACTTAATTTTACTCTGCTTTTCTTGACTAATAAAGTGCATTTGATTTATAATGTATATGGAGAAAGTTATGGATTATAATCTTAGTTCACTTAACAAAGAGCAGCTTAACCCCGTATTGGATACAGAGGGGGCTATTTTGGTAACTGCCGGAGCAGGTAGCGGCAAAACGAGATTGCTTACGCATAGAATTGCGTATCTTATTACCGAAAAAAATGTTTCGCCATACAATATTTTGGCAATAACCTTTACTAACAAGGCAGCTAAGGAGATGGCGGATAGGTTATTTGATATGACTGCCGATTCGCAATACGTTTGGGTATCTACATTTCACTCTATGTGCGCTAAGATGCTAAGACGTTACGCGCAAAATATTGGATATACTCAGTCGTTTTCTATATATGCTGAGGCGGAAAAAGAGAAAATAATCGCTACAATTGTCGCTGAGCATAATACGGAAGAAGACGACGATCTCAAAAAGACGGCGATTATTCATATTTCTAATGCAAAAAACCTTGGTCTTACACCTAGCGAATATTTAAGAGATTACGCTCAAGTAAGCGATATCGAAAAAATTTGCGAGATTTATGACGAATATCAAAAGACACTCAAAAATAACAATGCTATGGACTTTGACGATTTGTTAATAAAAACTAAGGAGCTACTCGTTACGTGTGACGAAGCAAGAGAGCATTATTCAAATAAATTTAAGTATATCCATGTGGACGAATTTCAGGACACAAACACTATTCAGTACGAGCTTATTAAGCTGCTCGCGGCTAAGCACCGTAACGTTTGTGCCGTTGGTGACGAGGACCAGTGTATTTACGGTTGGCGCGGCGCTAATATAGAAAATATCCAAAACTACATAGCTGACTTTAACTGCAAGGTTTATAAGCTCGAGCAAAATTATCGCTCAACAAAAAAAATTCTGGACCTTGCTAATATGCTTATTGCTAACAATACTTCACGTATCGAAAAAAAGCTTTGGACAAGCAACGAGCAGGGTGTAAACGTAGAACATTACGTTGCTAACAGCGATGGAGATGAGGCTGACTTTGTCACACAAACGATTTATGCGCTCAGTAAGAGGTGTGGCTACAAGCTTTCGGATTTTGCCGTTTTGATGCGAATTAACGCGCTTACAAGGTCTTTTGAGCAAAGATTTATGCAGTATGGCATAGCTCATAAGATTTATGGCGGCTTTAAGTTCTATGACCGAAAGGAAATTAAGGATTTGCTTGCGTATTTTAGAATTGTTTCTAATCACTACGATAACGAGGCTATAGCAAGGGTAATAAACTTTCCTAAGCGTGGAATAGGCGCAAGCTCGCTCGCTTCGCTAGAACGAATAGCAAATGACAGCGGTAGAGCCCTTTATAACGTCATTATGGACGTGGAAAGTCTAGATGTATCTAGTAGCCTAAAGAAAAAAGTTTTGCCGTTTGCGGTCGTTTTAAGGTGCTTAGAAGAGCAAAAGGACAAAAGAGAGCTTTCGGATCTTATGAGATATCTTATTCTTATGCTTGATCTTAAGTCCGTATATAAAGAAGATACCGAAGAAAACGCTAATAGAAAGGCAAATATCAACGAATTGCTTTCGTCTATAAAGGAATATACTAACGTCAATCCTAATGCTACGCTAGAAGATTATATGCAAACGGTAACGCTTTGGACGGACCTTGATGACGCGCCTACAAACGATTGCGTAAATATTGCTACCGTTCATAGCGCGAAGGGACTAGAATTTAAGGTGGTCTTTGTAGTAGGCATGGAGGACGGACTTTTTCCTGTTTCGCGGGCGGAAACCAAGGCCGAAATTGAAGAAGAGCGTAGACTGTTTTATGTTGCTATAACGCGCGCCGAGCAAAGATTGTATATAACAAGAACAAGATCAAGGTATTTGTACGGAAAGATTAAAGACAGCTTGCCGAGTAGGTTTTTGACCGAAGTAGGATTCGAACGAAAGAAGGAGCGTGTTGATTTAGAAAAGCGAGAGAAAAAGAGCTTTTATGATAATTACGGCTACGACAACGAATATGACGATTATCCACGAGCGCGTACGCAACGAACTGAGTATAAGCGCGCGGATAACCGTCCCACAAGGCAAAACAGCGACGTAAGCGGATTTAGAGTAGGTCAAACGGTAAAGCACCGCAAGTTTGGCTTGGGTAAGATTATTACGCTTTCGGGTAGCGGAATTTCGCTTAGCGCGCTGATAGAATTTGAAGGATACGGCAAAATGAATATTGCGCTTGCTTACGCGCCTATTACTGCGGAGGATTAGATGGAAAATTTGGAAAAAATGAAACAGCTTATTGACAAGCTGAACAAGTACGCTTATGAATATTACGTGCTTGATAATCCTACCGTTTCGGATAAAGAATACGACGCTTTGTACGACGAGCTTTGCGAGCTCGAAAGGCAAAGCGGACACGTTTTTCCTGATTCCCCAACGCGTAGAGTAGGTGGAGATCCTATCGAAAAATTTGCAGAGCACAAACACATAAATAGGCTTTATAGCCTTGACAAATGTAAGACCTTTGATGAGCTTATTGAGTGGGATAGTAAGCTTGTAAAGGCGTTGGGAAGGCCGATAGAGTATACTCTCGAATATAAGCTTGATGGACTAACTTTGTGCCTAACGTACGAAAACGGACATCTTTCGGTAGCCTCAACGCGCGGAAATGGCGTGGTGGGAGAAGACGTAACAGAGCAGGTTAAGACTATAAAATCCGTTCCGCTTTCAATCCCGCATAAGGGGATTATGGAAGTGCAGGGCGAAGGCATAATGAGAGTGAGCGCGCTTAATGAATATAACAAAACAGCCGCGGTTCCACTCAAAAACGCGCGTAACGGAGTGGCGGGAGCAATACGAAATTTGGACCCTAAGGTAACTGCATCGCGTAATCTTGACGTAATATTCTATAACGTCAATTATATAGAAGATGATATTCCTTCGCAGCAAAAAATGATTGATTTGCTCAAAGAAAATCATTTTAAGACCGAAAAACTGCTTATTACGTCTGACATAAATAGAATTATAGAAGAAATTAAGGGTATAGATAGGAGTAAACTCGATTTCGTTATCGATGGCATGGTCATCAAGGTTAACGAAGTAAGCATACGAGAATCCTTAGGCTTTACGGATAAGTTTCCGCGCTGGGCAATTGCTTATAAATTCGAGGCAGAAGAAACTACTACGACGCTAAACGACGTTGTTTGGCAAGTTGGAAGAACAGGCAAAATTACACCTATAGCTGAGCTTGACGCAGTAGAGCTTTGTGGAGCGATGGTTAAAAGAGCTACGCTTAACAACTACGGCGATATTAAGCGCAAGGGTGTAAAAATTGGCAGCAAGGTATTTATTAGACGCAGTAACGACGTTATTCCCGAAGTGCTTGGAGTGGCTGACCAGCAAGGTGGTAAAGAAGTAGAGCTGCCCACAGTTTGTCCTTCGTGCAAGAGCCAGCTTATCGAAAACGGAGCAAATTTATTTTGTCCCAACGAGTACGGTTGTAAGCCGCAAATTACGGGCAGGTTAGTGCATTTTTGTGAAAAAGAGTGTATGGATATAGAGGGCTTGAGCGAAAAAACTCTTGGCTTTTTGTTTGACAAAATAGGGCTTAATTCGTTTGAAGGCTTGTACGCTTTGACAAAAGATGACCTTGACGGGTTAGAGGGATTTAAGGATAAAAAAATCGCTAATTTAATCGGTGGAATTCAAAAGAGCAAGGATGCAGATTTGGCGCATTTTATTAACGCTCTTGGGATTTTGAACGTGGGCAAAAAGCTGGCGCAAGATTTAGCAAAAGAGTTTAGGAGTATTGATGCGCTTATGGCGGCGGATAAAGATAGATTATTGCTTATTCCCGACATGGGACCTATAACCGCCGATTGCATAATCGAGTATTTTTCTAAGCATAGCGCTAAGATACACAATCTTATGAGCCTTGGAATTAATCCAAAATTTGAAATAGCAAATTCTACGGGTGTATTTAGTGGTCAAAAGGTTGTGCTTACTGGCACGTTAGCTCAATTTAAGCGCAGTCAGGCGGCTGAAATTATCCAAAAAAACGGCGGCGAAGTGCAAAGCTCGGTTACGTCCACTACTACTTTGGTAATTGCAGGAGAGGCGGCAGGCTCTAAGCTTGATAAAGCGCGAAAATTGGGTGTCAAAATTATAGACGAGAAAGAGTTTATCGACCTTATAAATAGTTGAAAAAATTTTTTGCGTGTGTTATAATATTTATTGGTGAGGTGTCTATACTTTGAAAAGCATGACAGGATACGGCAAAGGCGTTGCTCAGCGTGAAAATAAAACGCTTACGGTAGAGCTTAAGTCCGTTAATAACAGATTTTTGGAAATAAACGCAAGATTACCCAAGTTTTTGGTTGCTGGCGACGAAATAATTCGTAAGCAAATTGGCTCGGTAATTAAGCGCGGCACGGTAGATTTTTTCTTTGACTATAAGGATCTTGGCGGAGAAAAGACCATTTCGGTTGACGGAGAGCTTGCTAAGCTTTATGTTGAAGCGGCAAAGAATTTGGGTAAAGAGCTTGGCGTAAGAGATGAGCTTACAGCCTTTGAGCTACTTAGATTTAACGACGTAGTTACGCTTACTGCCGATATTAATACCGATTTGCTTTTGGAGATGCTGCTTGAAGCAACGACTATGGCGGTAGCGGCTCTTGACGAAATGCGCGGCAAAGAAGGCGAAAGCGTAAAACAAGATTTTGTAAAAATTATCGGAAATATACAAAATCATCTTGATGCGGTTATTGTAAGAGCGCCTCTCGTGGTTGCAGAGCATCGTGAAAAGTTAAAAAAGCGTATTAGTGACTATCTTGGTGAAATTGAGCTTGATCAAGCAAAGCTCATTAACGAAGTTGCTTTTTTTACGGACAAGGCTGATATCAACGAAGAAATTAGCAGACTTCAGTCGCATATAGATCAATTCACAAAATTGCTAGACTCGCCCGGTGAGCTTGGAAGAAAGTTAGACTTCTTGGTTCAAGAAATGAATAGAGAGGTCAACACAATGGGCAGTAAGTCCAACGATAT
>JAFVXL010000063.1 GCA_017501145.1 Clostridia bacterium
CTTACCGAAACTCTTTTTTGAATATCCCCAAAAAGCTCGTCAACAGCATCAAGACGCTCGTTAATTTCTTCTTCGTCAGTACTTGGCATTTCAACCCAACTTCTAAGCTTACGCGCGCCCATTTTTGTGCAAGTTTTGTCAATAACCCACAAAAGCGAACCTCTCTTTTTGCCACTAACAGCGCTTTCTGTTAGTTCTAGAGTTCGACGCGCCGCCCCATCTATGCTCATAGCGCACGCGTTTTGTTCTTCTTGAGAGTTATCAATATTGATAAGATTACGCTTTTGCGTTTCGTCAAGGTAACTAAGCAACGCTCCTACCGCGCAAACGCACGCTTTATTTTTATTAATTTCATTAAAGTTATCCTTAGAAAACTTCTCTTTTATAACATTTGACGCGTTATCATAATCAAAGGCCGTTTCGTTATATAACGTAAACGGACACACTCCACCATACTTTACGATAGAAAGATTAATGCTCTGAGCAAGCATTTGTTCATTACAAATAATTTCGGCAGGACTAATTCTCGCCAAAAGCTCGTTAAGTCTGACGTTGACTTTTGCATCCATTATTGCGTGATTAAATTCGCCCGTAGAAATATCAGTCCAAGCAAATCCAACTTTATCGTCAATAAGCGCTATGCTTGCTAGATAGTTATTAACCTCGTCGTTAAGCATAGATGAGTCAACCAACGTTCCCGGAGTGATTACACGCACAACCTTGCGTTGAATAAGTCCCTTACTGCCCGGCGGCGTCATTTGTTCACAAATTGCTACCTTGTGACCTTTTTCTATAAGCTTAGCGATATAGTTGTCTGCCGCATGAAAAGGCACTCCGCACATAGGCGCGCGTTCCTCTAAGCCGCATTCCCTACCTGTAAGAACCAAATCCAGCTCTTTGCTGACTATAATAGCATCTTCAAAAAAGCACTCATAAAAGTCGCCAAGCCTATACATCAAAATGGCGTCTTTATGCTCCTCTTTAACGTCCAAATATTGTCTCATCATAGGTACTAATGGCATTATACAATTTCTCCTATAAGCTTATTGTTTTTTGCTTGAGTGATTTTTACATCAAAAAATTGTCCAACTCTATCTTGGCTTGCAACAAACGAAATAGATTTATCGCACGAGGATTTGCCGTAACCGATTCCGTCTTTTACGGTATCGCACAGCACTCTAAAAGTTTTGCCAACGTAGCTTTTTGCCAGCTCGTTGCCTATATCAAACTGCAATTTTATGAGTCTTTCGATTCTATCCGTTTTGGTCTTAATATCAATTTGACCGTCCATTTTGTCCGCAACCGTTCCACTTCTGCGCGAATAAATAAAGGTGTATAAATTGTTATATTTAACTTCCTTTATTAAATTTTCGCTGCAAAGATAATCTTCTTCGTTTTCCGTCGGAAATCCGACCATTAAGTCGCTCGAAATTCCTACGTCCGGAATAATAGACCGAATCATTTTAATCTTTTCTAAGTATTCACCCGAGGTATACTTACGGTTCATAAGCTTAAGTATCCTATCGCTACCTGCTTGAACGGGCAAATGTATATAATTAGCAATTTTATCACTGCTTGCCATGGCCTCTACAACGTCCAAAGTAAGATCCTTTGGGTGCGAGGTCATAAATTTTATGCGATATTCCCCATCAAATTTAGATAATGCGCGCAACAACTTAGAAAACTGTGGCGAGCCACCACCGTAAGAATTTACGTTTTGGCCAAGCAAGGTAACTTCCTTGTAGCCGCCTTCTATAAGAGAACGAACCTCAGAAACAATTTCATCAAAATCTCGACTACGCTCCCTTCCTCTAACGTAAGGAACTATACAGTACGAGCAAAAATTATCACAGCCGTACATAATATTAACCCAAGCGTTGACTTTACCATCTCTAAGAACAGGCGCAGATTGTATTTCGCCTTCGCTATCCCATATTTCTAAGACTTTTTTGCCGCGATTTTCCACTTCGTCAAGATATTCGCCAAGCTTATACATATTGTGCGTACCGAAAATTATATCAATAAACGGACAGCGCTTTTTAAGCATTTCGGCAGTACCCTTTTTTTGTGGCATACAACCGCAAATTCCAACTATTACGTTAGGACGCTTTTCTTTAATTTTTTTAATTATTCCTAAGTTGCCAAGAACTCTCGTTTCAGCAGTTTCTCTAATACAGCAGGTATTAAGCAAAATAACGTCCGCATCTTCATTACTCAAAGCGGCTACGTAACCGCGCTGGTGCAAAATACCGGCAAGCTTTTCGGACTCATGAACGTTCATTTGACAACCGTATGTATTTATAAAAAATTTCTTCATTTACGCCTCAAAAATAATTTTTCAGCCTATATTTTAGCATAATAATAAAAAAAAGTACAGCATTTTGTACCTTAATAAAAAATTTGCGTACAAGCAATACTAAATTTATGGGACGAACTACATTAAAAAATTTGCGTATTTTGCTTGCGGCAATATCTATTAGCGCAGTAATTTGCGTTGGACTAATTTTTGAGCCATCAGTAAAAATTTTTGGGTTTGCAACTTTAGATAAAAATAGACTCGACAATATAAAAAATTCTCTCGTTATTTTGGATTCTAACGGCTTTGAAATTAGCGGCGCTAACTATTGCCCTATCACTAATCTCAACGACTACACAATAGACGCATTTTTATGCGCGGAAGATAAAAGATTTTTTTCTCACGAAGGGATTGATTATTATCGCATAATCTTTGCCGCAATCAAAAATATTTCGGACAGGTCTTTTTCGCAAGGCGCATCCACTATTTCGCAACAATTAATAAAAAACACCCACCTAACTAACGAAAAAAGTATAAAAAGAAAGGTTCAAGAAATCCGTCTTAGCAAAGCATTAGAACGTAAATATACAAAAAAAGAAATCTTAGAAATGTATCTTAACGTTTTATATTTTGGAAACGGCACTTACGGTATAGCCGCAGCCTCGCAAAATTTTTTTGGAAAAGACGCTAAGAATTTATCCATAAAACAAAGCGCAACATTAGCCGCAATAATCAACAATCCGTCCACCTTCAGTCCATACAAAAACATAGAAAATCTAAACAAACGAACAAATTTGATATTGAATATAATGAAAAAGGAAGGTAAAATTAGCGAAAATCAATATAATGACGCAATTAGCCAGCCACTTGTAATAAAAAATTTATCAAATCTAAACAAATATCACTACTTTGTAATAAATGAAGCGCAACAAATTTTGGGGTGCACTGAAGAATTTCTATACTCAAGCGGAGCAAAAATTTATTGCAATATTGACACAAATTTACAAAGTAAAATAAGCTCATACTTAAGTCACGTTCAAACAAAAAATGCGCAAATTATCGTAATTGACAACTCAAACGGC
>JAFVXL010000064.1 GCA_017501145.1 Clostridia bacterium
CTTGTTTTTAATTTTCATTACTTTCTTTTGCCAAATTATACGCGCTAAGCGCTGTCCCCATATAGCCATGAAATCCGCTTAAGTTAACGAGGGTATCATACGAACCCACCTTATAAGTCCCTTCCTTGCCCGCTGGCTTTTCCTCACCTGTATACTGATAAAAGCCGTGATTTTTTATGTGCGTAACTAGCTTATAAATATTCTCCTTATAGCCATTTTCGTACTCCACCCCTTCGTGAAATCCGTTTTTCAGCTTACTTACCCACTCTAATTTTGTTACATTGCGACCGTTGTAAGAGTCAAACGGAACACTGTACGACTCTCCGTCTCTCGTCACAATATTGTACTGCTCAGCTTTAAGCGCGCTTTCGTACCACTCAATAATTTGCTTCCTTTGTATCAACTCGTCATAGCTAAGCCTTTCTCCCTCATAATCGCAAACATAAATTTGTCCGTCCATAACAAAATTCATATTACCAACTCTTAAATATTTTGCGTAACCGTTTACTTGCTCGTCTATTTTAACACCGCACTTAATCCACTCACCGTCGCACAAAGTTAGCTCACCTATATCGTAAACCGAAAAATATTCGTCAAAGCTTATCTCCACAACTTTACCGTCCCCATCTACGCTTATATCTACTCTAACAGGACAGCGTTCGACTACGCCGTAAGACGTAGCGCGCTTTACCTTGCTTTCGGGACTATTACATCCAATAGCCGTCACCGCCAAAAAGCAGCAAAGAATTCCTAAAAACAACCTTTTCATTTAACCTTCTCCTTTTTATTTTTAGATTTTTTACGTATTCGAATTATCGCGCTAACAAGCTGATAAACGCCAAGCGCAATCAAGAAAAAACCAAAGTACTTAGACAAAGCCTCCCCATCTACGTTCCTTATAACGAGCGAAGCTAATACGCCTACTGCCGTTGCCGGCAAGGCAATCCACCAAAAATACTCCCCTTTGATAAGCTTGTTTTTTGCGTGTATTATTATGGCCACTACAGACATCGGAACAAAAGCAATTAGATTAATTGACTGCGCGATATGCTGCGGAACGTCGCAGAATATAGTAAGCAGCGGAATAAGAAGCGTTCCGCCGCCCATACCCATACCGCCAATAATACCGCCTGCTATTCCCACCAAAATATAAACAACAATCATAGCAAAGCGAGCTTAACCCCTGCTGCTACCATAAGCACAGCAAAGATTATAGCCACCACCCCCGAATTTAGTTTTTTTAAGAGCATCGCACCTACTATACCGCCTACAATAACGCCTCCTCCCACTATAAGCGTAAGCTTAAGGTCAAAGTAACCGCTCGCTACGTAAGTTATTGCACTCGCAATGCTAATAGGCAAAATTATAAGCATAGCAGTCGCGTGCGCTACCTTAGTTTGCTCCGAAAGAGCCTTGTCCAGCAGCGGCACACAAAGCATCCCGCCACCACCGCCAAAGAAGCCGTTAGCAAAGCCAACGAACAATCCCCCTGCAACCATAACTATTTTTTTAATCCATTTTTTCATCATAAATAGTTTTTCCGCATTTGAAGCAAAATAATTACAAATACACGCATATTATGTGCAAAGAAAATTAAATTTTAGCCCTTATTCGTTTGCAAATAAATACTAAATGTTATATAATATAGGATATGCGCGTATAATCACGCTTGAATTTTACACTAATACTTTTAACAAGGTGAACGATGAAAAACATGAGTAAAATTAAAAAAGGACTTAAATGGTTAGCTTGCGCTGTAATCGCGTTTGCTATGACTCTTTCGTGCTTTAGTCTTACCCAAGTTTCTACCGTCAAGGCAGAGACTCCCGTGGACTATTCTACGATAAACGTTACAGACGGTCAATTCCCGTCTACAAGCTCTTCGATAATCAAGACTGCCACCAACTGGACAGACAGCTATATCGGCGACTTTACCGGCGACGTTATCTCGGGTATTATTAACCTTAGCCCCGATTCGGATTCCACCGAAAACTTTATGGAAAAGACAATGCTCGACAGCTATGCTGAATTCGAAAGCGAAAAGCCAACCACTCCTTTTGGCAGAAATACCACCAACCCTAACGGCAACTGGTATTTTCCTAACACTAACAGCAACGTGCTTATGATTAACACCAACGACGTTGAGTCCAATCGCGGCACGGCTTTTGGCTACACTTCGCAGCCCATTGATCTTACTGCATACAGCTTCTATAAGTTTTCAGCTTGGGTTAAGACAGGCGATTTCGTACAAGATCGCGGTGCGGTTATTAAGCTTAGCGGCTTCGACTACGATATCGGTTTTTGGAATATCGATAATCACGATCAAATTGAAAACAATATGCTTGGCTTTACCGAATACGTTATTTATGTAGCAACCGCAGGCAATAGCGTTTCGGCAAACGTCAATCTCCAAGTGGGCGACAGCTATACTTACGGTACAATCGGAACTGACGAATATATCGAGCATATCACTCCGTCGAGTGGTTATGCCTTCTTTGATAACGTAACTTGCACTAAGCTTTCGGCAAACGCATACTACGAAGAAACGGCTGATGTTGTTAGCGACAACGTTATCGTTAAGGACTTTAACTCGGCTACCGGCGTTATCGAATCCGAAATCCTCACCTCTAAGCTTGGCCAAGCTTCCTTCGATATGGGTAGCTTCGCTAACGGCTTACAAGGATGGCAAAGAGTATTTAAGGACGGCACAGATTCCGGTCAAGCTCTTTACGTAGGAGCTTATGACGCAGCTAAGCCGTTTGATAGCGACAACAACTATGGACTTAGCGAAAATCCGTACACTCCGTACGGCAATCGCGACTACTTGTCCGATCGCAACATTTTGGTATTATCCGCAGATAGCGATGCTAACGTAGGTGTTGAGTCTGACGAATTCGTAATCGAACGCAATAAGTTCTATCGCTTGAGCGTATGGGCTAATACCCAAAACTTTGACAATAACAGCAACGCTTCTATTGTTCTTGCCGGCGAAAGCAATATCGCATCCAACAACTACGAGCTTAACCCTGTTGTTATCGGATCAGTAGAAGGTAGCGGCGATATTAACGCAAGATACGGCTGGACTAGATACTCGTTCTATATACGCGGATCAGTTGCTAAGACCTGCGCTGTAAAGCTTCAATTATGGCTTGGCTACTCCAATAATTGCTCGGGCACGGTGCTTTTTGATGAAATTCTTTTCGAAGAAGTAACCTACTCCTACTACAACAACAACTATTCGGCTGGCACGTCGGTTACCTTCGACTCTGTTCCCTCCACCACTATCGACAACGGCAGATTCTACGAGGCAGAAAACTTCGGTGACGAATATCCGCTTGTTCCCGTACAATGGACGACATTTGGCGAAGGCAAGGGCAACGCTGTTAACGGCGTAATTCTTACAGACGAAGAGCATTATAACGCTAACTTTACTAAGTATCTCAGCGTTCCCAATCCTGTTTCGCAAGCAACCAACGAAGCTTATAACGCTGTAAGATATCCGAGCATGCTCCTTATCGCAGCTGATGAGCTTTCGCATTTTGGCTACTCTGCATCTGCTATTACTATCGCAAGCGCAACTGATTACAAAATCAGCGTTACCATGCGCACAATCAATATGACCGGCGCAGGCGCAAGCATTTGGTTAGATGTTAACGGTATTACAATTGCATCCGTTAAAAATATTGCTTCCACCTCCGAATTTGTTACTTACGAATTCTATTTGCAAGGTGACTCTACCTTAGAGGACGGAACAGGAATTGACTATACTGCAACTCTTTATATCGGTATGGGCAATAAGTCGGCTAAGGGTTCTGGTAGCATTTATGTAGCCGAAGCCGCTCTCGAAACTCTTTCGGAAGGCGACTTTGACGCAAAATACGCTCAGTTTAAGGAAGAACGCGCTGACGGTATTAACTATGATATGTACTCCTTCTCCTCGCTTGACTTCTTCGGCTATGACAATACCGATACCACTACCATTAAGAATTCTACAAGCTGGAGCGTTATCGAAACTGCCGAGCAAGCTCAAGGCAGCTACGAAACGGGCGTATTCAATCCGCTTAAAAAAGACAACAATGCAGGCAACACATATATCCCTGCCGAAATAACCACTGCTTACAATAAGCTCGAGAATAAGTTTGATAACGTATATACTATTCATACTCGCAACACTGCAGTTACGACTCAGCTTATTAACCCGCTTAAGCTCGAGGCAGACTCCTACTATATGGTTTCTATTTCGATGGCAGTAATCATTCACGAAGATAGCACCTTCGCTACTGACAGCTACGGCGCTAGCCTTTATCTTACCGGTGAAGAAAAATATTCCAATACTAAGTTCACCAATGTAAGAACTACGACCAACCTTGTGGACACTTACGAATTCCGCACTTACCAGTTCTATATTGCAACCGCAAACACAGCAACTACTCTCTATCTTAGAGCAGCTCTTGGCGATATTGCATATCCCAATAGATACGTAAGCGGCGAACTTTATATTTCGTACGTTAGCCTTGTTAACCTTGGCAGCAGCGACGAAGATATCGTAGAGACCGAAACTCTTAAGATTATCGACAATCACGTTGATGCAGAAGAAAACGAGGATGAAGAAGTAGAAGACGAAACCACTGCTCCCACCGACAACGAAAAGTGGTGGCTTATCCCCTCTATCCTGTTCGGAGTTGCAATCATCCTTGCAATCGTTGGTGCGATAATTCGTTCGGCTATTACAAAGAGAGCTAACCGCAAGACTAGAGCTCAACTTAGCTCATACGATAGAAGATACGGCTATCCCGAATCTATCGCTAACAATAGCGAGTTCGACGACGATAAGTCCGAAAATGAAGTTGTAATTGAGCAAGTTCCCGAAAAGGTTAAGTCGGATATCGACAACTTCAACGACGACGAAGAAATCGTTCCTGCTAAGAAGGAAACAGCAACCCTCGAAAGCAAAGTCGAAAAAGAACAAAACGTTGAAGACACTAACGAATTTGACGATTAATCACTACTAAGAAAAAAGCGCCGTTATGCGACGCTTTTTTTCTTGTCCAATTAGCTCAACAATTTTTGATTGTTTTTTCGCATAAATATAACGATTAATTAGTGATCGTGATTGCTCTATCTATAGCTCGTTGGTTCTTAATTGCTTTCTATTCCTACTATCCATACTCAATCCAGCACCACTACTACACAAAAAACAGCCGCGCCAATTAAGCACAGCTGTTTTTATCTAATTATACTTTATTTAATTACAAATCCACCAGAGCAGTTAATCACTTCGCCAGTAACAAAACCAGCCTCCTTAGATGCTAAAAACCTTACCGCAGCAGCAACGTCACAAGGCTGCCCAACTCTACCTATCGGTGTTTCTTCCACCAAAGAGCTTATAGTTTGCTCCGAGATACCACTAAGCATATCTGTCTTAATCACACCTGGCGCAACGGCATTAACCGTTATACCCGACGGACCAAGCTCCTTGGCAAGCGCAGTAGTAAACCCTATAACACCAGCCTTAGACGCAGAATAAAGCGCTTCGCACGACGCCCCTACGAGCCCCCACATTGACGATACGTTGATTATTCTACCGAACCGATTACTTATCATATTTGGCGCAAAAGCCTTACAGACGTTAAATACGCCCCTTAGATTAACGTTCATAACCTCGTCGTAACTTTGAGATGTTTCATCAGTAAAAAGCGAATATCTAGATATACCGGCGTTGTTTACGATAGTATCGACAAAACCAAAAACTTTCGTTGCGTACTGACACATTGCATCTACCTGCGCGGGCTTTGATACGTCAGCTTGAAAAACGTCCGCCCTCCCACCGCTAGCGCAAATTTCGTCAGCAGTAGCGCGCGCCAAATCAATATTTTGCTTGCAGTTGACAAGCACCTTAAAGCCGCTTTTTGCTAGCTCAATCGCTATCGCCTTTCCTATTCCGCGCGAAGCTCCTGTTACTAATGCAACTCTATCGCTCATATCTCTCTCCTAATAATTGTCAGGCAAATCGTTTTCAAAAAGCACCGCCATCGGTGGCGCAAGCTCCTTGAGCTTATTCATCGCTTCTGCTAAGCTACCCACTACGGTCACGTTCCCAAAGTCACCCATGCCTTTTTTAATAATCTCAGCGTTAGGTCCAAGCAAGAACGCATAATCACACACCTTAGCAATTTGCTCGCCAAGCTCTACCAAGCATTTTTCAGATTCAGCTCCAAGCTCAACAAAGCCAGGCGTAATAATGACCTTAGTTCCTTGATAGGTATCCAAAATTCTAAGCGCATTATTTGCGCCTATGGGATTGCTGTTATACGAATCGTCGAATATTATAAACTCTCCACTACGCAAAACCTCAAGCCTATGATCTACAAAAGGCAACTTTTCTGCCGCTTCTTTAATTTTTTTTAAGCTAACGCCCAATTTATACGCCATAGCCGCGCACATCGTCAACACTACGGGGATATGATCGCCCACAAGTCGCGTACGTATCTCTACGCTTTGACCATCAATATTTAGCACAAAGCTCGTACCGTTTATGTCAGTCTTTACGTCACTATACGTAGCCACGCCGTTTTGCCCAACAAGGTCAGCCTTGCCTGCCGCTTGCTCAGCTATAACGGGTACGTCGCCGTTTGCTACGGCATACTTAACTCCATCCAAAAGGCACAGCTTTTCTCTAACGATATTCTCCTTGGTCTTAAACGTTTCAAGATGCTGATTGCCTATACCCGTAACCATTGCGTACTGCGGCTTAAAAATCTTTTTGAGATATTTTATATCCCCAACGTGTCTTGCTCCCATTTCGGCAATAAAGATTTCTTCGCCGTTATATTCTTCGTTAACGCACTTACTAAGTCCCATGGGGGTGTTATAGCTGTTAGGAGATGCAAACACACGGTACTTAGTATGCAAAAAGGTCGCAAGAACCTTCTTTGCGGTAGTTTTGCCATAGCTGCCAGTAATTCCAACAACAAGCGGCTTAGTCGCGTCAAGCTTTCTTACAGCCTTAACAACGAACTTGTTTGCAATAATCTTTTCTAACGGCAAGAGCGCTCCGTGCGAAAGCATCAACGTCAAAAAGCTCAAAAGCGGCGTTACGCCCATTAGAGTATACGAAACAATGGTATCCTTAACAAACCAAACGGCAACGAACGAAAGTCCTACGTTAAGAATAAAATCCACCGCTATAAGTCGCCAAATTCTATGCGTTATCTTAAGCGGCGTTTTGCTCTTTTGCTTGCTTACTGCCACGACGAAAAGAACAGCCAAAATTACGTAAAAGGCAAAGCCGAAGTAAGATATCCAGCCCGCCTGACTAAAGCACGCGACAAATACCGCCATTGATGCAAAACTAAAAAATGCAAGCGCAAAATATCGCATCAAGAAGTCGAACTTCGTCCTTTTCAACCACGCCCATACACCGTGATAGCTGTACGAAGAAAGCTGTAAAATTTGCATTTGCTTAAGACTTACAAGCGTAAGCAAAACTCCACTAAGAGCGCAAAAAGCAATAATTACTCCAAAATGCATTGTCTTTCCCCCTTAGTGAATTCCGCCAAAATAAGATTAAACCTAATATTATCTTCAGCATACGCGTAGTGTCCGCCATTAAGCAACACAAGCGTGCTGTCCTTGATTCCCCTTTTGAGCCTGCGAGCCATATACAAAGGAGTCTCCTTGTCGCGCTTGCCCCAAACTATGAGCGTGGGACATGCAATTCGCTCCATCGTTTCGTCAAGATGAGTATTGACTATACGCACGAAAACGTGCTTCATAACCTGCGGCAAGGCCAAATAATCCACCGAGCCGAATTCCGAAACGTCACGTCCTGCCTTTTTCGCTTGCTTATATCGCCAAATCTTAAATTCCTTAGCAATGCTTTTGCGGGGTTTAAGACCGGCGCTATCGACCAAAACTATTCTCTCGACAAACTCTCTATGCCCAAGACAAAGCGCCACTCTGCCGCCAAAGCTATGCCCCACAATGGTAGCCTTGCGAATCCTGAGCGAAAATATAAGCTCGCTTATACACAAAGCGTAATCATCTATTCCCCATTCCACAGGCGGCAAATCACTGCTACCAAAGCCAGGAAAATCAACAGCTATTACGTCGCGATTAAGCGAGCAAAGATATTCATACGCGCCAAAAAACGAGACGTTACTACCGCCCCATCCGTGCAACAAAATTATAGGCGTTCCCAATCCGAGATGTCTTTTGTAAAAAACGCTTACTCCGTTATAAGAGAAAAACATTTTCCCTCCTTACATGCTTTTTATAAGCACCAACGCGCTTTGCTCTCCATAATACCTTTTTCTTTCGTAAACGAGCGAAAAGCCTAACTTATAATAAAGATTTTTTGCAGGCTCATTATCGCTTGCAACCTCCAAATAAATCTTTTTTGCGTTCGCGGCTTGACACCTACTTATAATCTCTCGCATAAGAGCTTCCGCATAGCCCTTGCGACGAAACTGCTTATCTACTACAACGTTATTTATATTAAACTCGTCAATAACGAGCTCTCCGCTTACGTATGCCGCAACCAAGCCGTTTTCGCTGACCTTAAGCGCAAGACAGCTAGGATTACTTAGCATACCTTCTATCACGGCTACCGAATACGGATGATAAATATACTTACGCTCAAGCTCCGCAATCTCAGCTATATCGCTTGAGGTTACCTTTTCGATAATCATATATCGTTTTCCTTTCTGTCCGGTTGGGCCTTTCTGATATAAAGTGGATCTGTGCCAAGCTTGTTTTGTATAGCGTATATCGCAGCCTTAACAAGCGATTGCCCACTCGCCTCGTATGCTATTGCGCAATCTACAGCGTAATCTGCAATTACTTTATATCCGGCAAACTTTGCCAAAAAGTCGTTCAAGTCTTTTTTATAAATGCAAGTTGGCTCATAGATGATTTCTTCACCGTCAAAAGCGGTAACGTAGCATACTCCTGCTCCACCCTCTATTACTGACACAACCTTTCCGCTACTATTGTATGCCATCACTCTGTCATAAGTTACACCAAACGCCCCTTTGCCTAACGCGTACGCAAACGACCTAACAGTGTTTATGCCTATTCTTATGCCGGTAAATGAGCCGGGGCCTACCACGCAAACAAAGCTATCAAAGTCGCTCACTCTTAGCTCCATTTTGTCGAGCATCTCGTCAAGCTGAGGCAAAAGCTGCTCTGCTGCCATGACCTTTTCTAACCTTACGGCAATATGCTTTTCGTCGTAGACAACGACAATTTCTATAACCGGCGCGGCGGTATTTATTGCAATAAATCTCATAGCTCAATATGAACGACCGACTTGTCGGTACTGCAACGGTATATTATAATTTTGTTACCAATAGCCGCAACAGGCTCAGCGTTAAGCTCATCAGCCACTACCGAAATAAGCTCATCTGCGGTATAATCGCAACCTTTAAGCACCGAAATTTTTATAAGCTCGCGCTTAGAAAGTACGGCGTCAAGCTCCTGAATTTGCACGTCGCTAAGATTACCCTTGCCAATTTGAAAAACCGGATCTATATTGCTCGCAATACCTCTAAGCTTTGCTCTTTGCTTACTCGTCAACATACTGTTATCTCCCTTTTGTTTTCATCTAAATATTTGATAGTTACACATATACACCCTTGGGGTATTGCATCTTGAATTTTTTCGGGCCACTCTATAATACAAACTCCGTCACTTGCCCCAAAAAATTCTGTTAAGCCACGCTCCTCTGCTTGCTCTGCGTTATCTAACCTATAAGCGTCGTAATGATATAGCTTAAGCTTGCCTTCGTAGCAATTCATTAGCGTAAAGGTAGGACTAACAATATCATCCTTTATCCCAAGAGCATTAGCAAGTCCGCGCGCAAAGACAGTTTTGCCTGCGCCCAAATCTCCGCTAAGCAGTATTATTTCGCCGCCAGCAAGCTTAGAGCCAAGCTTAAATCCAACCTGCTCTGTTTCTTTTTCAGAATTTGTTATCATATTTTTAAGTATACACCTTTTGCCGCGTATAATCAAGTATTTTTCTTGCGGCTCAAAAATTCTATCAAACAATCTCTGCAATCTCTTATATACCAAGAAGGTAATTACGCTGCTTAGCGTGCATCTAAGCGCATTAAACGGCAACACCGAAAGCGGCAAGTAGTACGACATAAGATTTTGCTCGGTAACAGATGGAAATAGCTTAACAAGCATACCCACGACAGCCGATATCCCATAAACGTTCGAATAAAACGGAATAAGTATAAACGCATTTACCGCAAGCGACACGACTACGCACGCAACCGAACCAATCGCAAGACTAATTGCAGCGCCCTTTTTGCTTTTTTTTGCTCTATAAATAAGCGACGAAGTAAGCACAAAAGTTAAGCCAAGAATCAAGTCCGCAAGCTCCCCCACACCGGCGGTAGAAGTAAACGGCAGCTTAAGCAGGCATTTGATAACCACCACGGTACATCCAGCAACAGGCCCCATCATATATCCTGCAAGCAAGGCAGGTAGCTCGGATATCTGAAAGTCCAAAAATGCTGGAAAAATAAACGGCAACGGAAATTTAACCCACATGTATAGCACAAATGCTAATGCGCTAAATATTGATAGCCTCGTAATGTTCTTAGTAGTAAAAAATTTAGACATAAAAAAAACTCCTTTTAGGAGCGCAAAAATACATACGCTTATTTCATCCAGACTATACTGTCGGTTTGGGAATTTCACCCAATCGGGCCTTATCGGCTTCACGGACTATACCGTCGGTAAGGAATCGCACCTCGCCCCTAAGCGTAAGTAATTGTATCACTATATCAAGCTTTTGTCAAGAGATTTATCACGTCTAACAGCCAAACCCGCCATTGTAAGCCGTAGGAGAACGACCAAAAGGTGTGTTTTTCTGTCTTTGGATGCGCGTCAGCCTCCTTAAAGCATCTATACCAACAAGCTGTATTTGCCGTCAATACAAAGCAAACATAAATATTACAAATATTTATCTATACTTTTCTAGATGATAAAGCCCATTTTTGTCAAGCTCAACCTTGCCATCCTTATGTATATACCCTAACGCTTTATAAAACTCGCAAGCTGTTATTGATGACGGAACTTCTATTCGCTTAGCCGTAAGAAACAGCTCATCATTTTCAAGAGTCTTAACAATCATCTTTCCTATGCCCTTACCCTGATAGCTAGGCAAAACAAATATGCTAAACAAACAGCTTTCGTCCTTTTTGCCAAAATATGATCCTATACCGCCACAACCTATTATACCGTCATTACTACATACCACGTAAAAATGCAAACTACTCGCCTTATTTATTATACCTTGCGGAGAATAGCTTTCTATAAGACCGTCAATGCACTGCTGAGAATAATCTTTTAGATTGCTCTCAACTAACGTCCTTGCGATAAGCTCCGATACCGCAAAAGCATCTTCTTCGCTGAATTTTCTTACACGATACTCGTCGCCCATATTATCTCCAAAACACCTCTAACGTGAATTATATCATATTCTATCAATGTTTTCAATAAAAACAACCGTGCAATCAATATTACTCACATAATCATATGACAAATGAGTCAATAATCTCTATTATTGACTCATTTGTTAGCACTCAAATTATTTATCAAAATTCAATTTATCTATTACCTTTGTAGCTATAAGCGGTCTCATGATCAACACCGACAAAGTTACTCCCACTCCGCCTTGAAGCAAATTCCACGGCGCATTTACGATAGCAACTGATGCCGTTGTAAAAAACAAAGTTTCATAGAAGAAATAGCCAACCGCCATCACAATTGCACCAACTATTCCACCTACAATTTCAGCAAACGCTATTTTGTTTGTTACCTTCAATATTAGCTTATAAACAAACCATGCAACCAACGCCATCAATGATTTAATAATAAGCGTTCCAGGAGCGTACGTAATGTATCCAAATAAATCTGCAAGCCCTGAGCCTATCCCTCCTGCTATCGTTCCGTAAACAGGCCCCAAAATAAACACCGACAACAACACGAATACGTCACCTAAATTAACGTATCCTAGCGGAAGCGGTATTCTTATGAACATTGTTGCCACCATAGTCATTGCCATTAACAGTGCTGTCATCACAAGCTTTTTTGTCGAAATGGTTTTCATTTTCTCTCCTTTGTAAAAAAGTTTTTTATTAACTATTGATTATATTTATACTATACAGGTTTTTTGGTTATATTACAATACCCAAAATAAGAGTTTTTTATAATACCAGATTGGTTATTATAATTACATCATGCGTTAACCTATAGGATAGGATTTTACTACGCTATCACACTTGCACTACGCTGCGAGCCTTGACGTTCACTCGCAAAGCTCACTCGGCTGAGAAACCTACGACATTCACACCTCGCAGCACAGCTGCTTCGCCGCTTTGGCTACTTTCAGTCCACTGGACTGAAAGCTTAACGCGTCGCGCAGTTGAACAGCCGTATCGCTATTTTGCGCACCTACTTGAAATAGGATAAATCAAACCCCAAATAACAATTTATCTTTTCTTTTAGCTCACGTCAGTTATGAATATGCCCTAGGTCATAGATGCTACATAAGATAACAAAAAAATCCGAGGACCTATACGGTCTTCGGACTTTTTTGGCGCCTCAGGTAGGATTTACTCCGCTTACGCTCCGTGGCGTTCGCAATCTTCGATTGCTCGGCTGAGGAACTGCAAAATTGCTTTCGCAATTTATGCGGTCAAACCGCCCCTCTAAGAACTAACGAAAAAGGACACCAAACTGGTGTCC
>JAFVXL010000065.1 GCA_017501145.1 Clostridia bacterium
AATCAATTGCAAGTACGTCACTCTTTGGAGTGCAACTCTTTTTTGTAAATGCTTGCTCTTATCTTTGAGCTACCTTCTTCTTACTGAAGAATACTACTGCAAGACAAGCAAGCAATGCTGCCATAAGACCAACCATAAGACCAGTGCCGCTGCCATTACCGCCGCCAAATGCTACGGTGCCACAGCTTTCGCCGTCTTGATTGTCGTTACCTTCACCGCTTTCGAGCTGAGCAATCTTTGCTTCGCATTCAGCGAGCTTATCCATAGCGATAACGTTAGCGTCCATAATGTTCTTAGCTGCCGAATTGAGGGCGGTGTAAGCTGCGCGAGCCGCAACTACTGCGTCTTTGTCGCTAAGCGTGATATTTGCTACCGACGGAAGAGCTGCAATAAGTGCTACAACTGCATCTGCTTGATTTTGAGCAGTTGCGCTAAGATTTGCAAGAGCTGCCTCAGCCTTTTCAAGAACGGTTACAAGACCAGCTTCTCTTACGAATGCTCTTTGTTGATCGCTGCTAAGTGCATTGTATCTGTTACGAGCTCTTTCGATAAGCGACTTGTTAGCCGAAGTAATTTGATTAGCTGCCGGCAACGATTCGATAAGCTCCATAGCTTCAATGGTAGCGGTTTCGATAAGCTCCGGAAGAAGCATTTCGCTGTCGAAATAATGCGACCAAATAAAGTCGTCAAATCCTTCTGCGTTGCTCGGTCTGCAAATCATAATTCCATACCAGAAGCCCATAAGTCCAGCCTCAAGGTCTTCAGCGGTATAAGCGGTATTTTGAAGGTTTCTGTATCCTCCCTGACCGTTGTAGTAGTCGTCGTAGATTTCGATAAGCTCACCTTCTTCAGTCTTAAGACGAATCGGATTGTACTTATATCCACCGTACATTTCATACGAATAAGTAAACGGCATATAGAAGTTGTTGTAAATCTGCCAGAAATAAGTATCTCTTTCGCCTGCATACGATTGATACGAGGTTTCAAGGATGGGGGCAGTCAAGGTGTTGAAGTTGAAGATTCTTACCGAAGTGCCATAGAACGCGCAATCGCCGATTGCCTTTACGCTAGCCGGAATATTAACCTTGGTTACGTACTGAGTAAATGCAAATGCAAATGCTCCGATACGAACGGTTCCGTCAATAACGGTGTATTCCATACCCGATTGCTTGTAGCTCGGGAAGCTAACAAGCTCGTAACCGCCTGCAGGAAGGTTTCTATAAAGAACACCCTCGTTATCTGCGAAATATTCGCCGTTTCCGTTCACGCTATAACCCATGATGAGAGTGCCTGCGAACGCGGTTGCAGAAACGTTCTCAACCGTTGCGGGAAGAACTGCGCTGTATTGCGAGCTTGCGTTGAACGCATAAAGTCCGGAATCGGTGAACGCATTTTCACCAATAGTCTTAATGCTGCTCATGGCTGCTTGAGTAAGACCGGAACAACCGTAGAAGGCTGCGCCGCCAACCGATTCACAGTAGTTAGCAGTTACCGAAGTAATGCTGGTTTGACCGTAGAACGCATAATCGCCAATAGTTCTTACCTGCGATATTTCCAAAGTTCTGATAGCGCCGGTGGTCTCTGCCATGAACGCGTAAGCTTCGATGGTTCTTACAGCAGAAAGGTTAACGGTAGTAAGTCTCGAGCAAGCTGCAAACGCCGCTTCGCCGATAAATGTACAGCTGTTGAGGTTGTTTACCGAGGTAATTCCGGAATAAGCAAACGCTCTTGCTCCAATCGAAGTAATGAATCTGCTGAACGTTACGTTAGTAAGGCTAGTACATTCATAGAACATATCTTCTGCAATCTCGTCTACTCTCGAGGTAAATGCGAACGAAGAAAGTCTCGAGCAGTATGCAAACGCGCCTGCGCCAATCTCTTTTACGCCGCTAGGCAAATTGAAGGTGCGCATTTTTGCTTGATAGAACGCGAAGTCGCCGATTACTTCAAGGTTAGAATTGCTGCTAAGGTTTATAGTTTCAAGCGAGCTACACTCGTAGAACGCTTCGGTCGGGATTTCAACGAGCTCATCCGAAAGAGTTACCGTCGTAAGGTTGGTACATCCGAAGAACGCGCCGGTTCCCATATCTGTTATATTAGAAAGATCTGCTGCAGTAACCGACAAGTTGCTTGCAAATGCAAAGCTACCAAGCTTGGTTACGCCGTTAAGAACAGCATCAATATCGTTTATTCTCTTGTTTCCAGGTACGCCAACAAGCTCTGTGCCGTCTTGGTTATAAAGGATACCGTCACGGCTAGTGAAGTATTGGTTGCCAGGCTCTACGTAGAAGTTAGCAATTCTGTCGGACAAATAGAATACCGAAGTACCTACCGAGCTAGTGTCATTTACGCCAAGCTGGCTAATCTTACAATCCTTATCGATAGTTATGCTTACGAGATTATCGCATTCACCAAATGCTCCGTTGCCCAATTTTTCAAGACCAGCGGGTAATTCGAAGGTGCTGAAGTTGGTGCCGTAGAACGCTTGTGCGCCAATATTCTTAACGTCCTTACCTTCTGCCCAAGTGATGTTTTCTACCTGAGCGTAAGCAAATGCCGCATCGCCAATGTGATCTACGCTACCTTTGAACTCGATGTTTCTTACCGAGCTATAAAGGAACGCGCCCTCTTCGATAATAAGGTTATCCGAAGTGAAGGTAATCTTGCTAAGCTCGCCAAGATAATCGCCGCTTGCATTGCTGCCGTCAGCCGATACGGTGGTCGTGCCATAGAACGCCTGCATACCGATACGTTGCATGGGCAATACTACTTCACCAATACCAGATGCTGCGAACGATGCCATACCAAGAGATGTAAACTCACCAAAGGTAATGCTTGCATACTCGCCCGGGAAGTACTTGGGAATCCAAGCGCCTACTCCGTAGAACGTGCCTTCGGTCGTCATACGCAAGTTAACAAGGTTGAGATTATCCAAGAAGTAGCAGCCGTAGAATGCGTATTCTGCTGCAGTTCTAAGCATAGTAGTGTCGAACAATCCGTAGTTTTCGTCGCCTTCTTCATAGCGAACAAAGCGGTTGCGGTTATATAAGTCGTCGCCGTAGTCAACAATAGTGCTCTTATCCAAATCAATACCGATATACTTCTGCATTGCAAACGCAAGCATTCCAACTTGGATGGGCTTAGCGCAAGCAGTTGTATCAACAACAGTAAGTCTGGATTCTACGCCTTCTCCGCTAGTGGGATTGTATGCAGCGAACGCATACGCGCCGATAGCGTTGATGGTGGACGAGAATACTACTTTTTCAAGGTTGGGCATGTAAGCGCAAGCTGCATAACCGATAGTTTCAAGACCTTCGTTGAAGCGAATTTCGGTTATATCGTCACGCTTATAGAAAAGGTTATCTTTAATAGTCTTAATGTTGAGGTTATCCGGAATAATTACAACTCCGTTGTCAGGTGTTCCGTTATATTCGGTAAGCTCACTACCTTCAAGCACAAATTCCTGAAGAATAGCCGCATAGAACTGCGCCGAATAGAAGGTGGTGTTGTACTTTCTTCCGTCTGCGGTTTCGTATCTGCCGTACTCGTCGTACTCGCAAAGCTGAGCCGAAATACCTATGCTTGCCGAAATATTCTTAACGTACTCGCCGTTATCGTCATAGTAGCCGTCGTTAGCCTTAACTACTGCCTTGAGCGGGCTGTATCCTTCTTCGGTCGGCAACATCGGTCTAACGGTTGCAATAATATCACTACCGGAAGTCCACTGTATGAAGTACTTATCCGGATCGATATCAATATACCACGGATTAGCCTCTACTTCTACTATGTACTCTTCACCTGCGTTGAAGTACTTGCCGGAAACATCTGTGAACGAAAGCGATTCAATCGTCTTAGTCGACTGTATCTTCTTGAGGTTAATGCCGTAGTTTTCAGCCTGTGCCTCAGTAAGAATTCTTACCTGAATAGAAGCCGAAACGCCGCTATTCGTTCTCGATCTAATAATAACGTTTGCGTATACGTCCGTCTGAGACTCAAGTCCCGGAAGAGCGTACAATTCGCCGGTTTCATTATCTACTCTAAGGATATCGTCGCTTACGCCCGAAACAGAGAATTCGAAGTCTTCTCTCCAAGCGGTAGCGGGAGTTGCAACAACAGACTTCATAAGCTCTACTCTTTGACCGGAAACCATAGTGAACGATCTAAGCGTGATCGGGTTGCCGTTAACGTCGGTAGAAATGTTGTCGTTGGTCGAGGTCAATACCTTAATTCTGTCAGTTGCGTCGGTCTTGCTGGTGTATTCAGAATAGTTGCCGATATCACCGAACGAAACAGAGGTAAGTCCTTCCATAAGCTCGTATATGTCAATGTCATAGTACGCGGTATTGAACGCATAGTCGAATACTTGTACTTGGAATTGAGTAAGGTAAGTGCTGAGCTCAGGGTTGTTAGCGATTGCGCTTGCGCTCATCGTGTTGCGATATTCGATACCATCGCTGATTTGATCCCACAAGTGAGTGATTTCAAATGTTATGAGGGTGGTCGAATTACGCTCGGACAATACGGGACGCATACCGTTGTCGCTATAGTAAGTAACGAAATCTCTTTCGTCAACGTCATAGTAGTCAAAGCCAAACGAGCTTATGTAATGGTTGTCGGTAAGATAGAAGTCAATATAATAGTTAGCGTTGTCGTTTCTATCTCTTTCGATACGAACTTCTACGTCCGAAATGTACGGAGAGTCGGTATCAACCCAGAAATTAGAATCCCAACAATATCTTCTTTCTTTTCCGGGATTTGCTGCATTGTACGCCTCGTTATAATCGATAACGTCCTGGATGCTATTGAACTCCTCTGCGTTCCAGTCAAGAACGGGGTAAATTGCCATATTGTACTGGCGGTTGTTGACAAGGTCAAGGTTAACGCCAAGGTCAAGCTCTACCCAAGCGCCGCCGTACGATCCAGCTGCACTAGCCTTACGTGCGCAGTAATAAACGTCCTCCATAATTACGTCACCGGTCATAGTGTCGGTGATTTGCCAGAAGAGCTTCTTTGCACTTCTAAGGAAGCCTGCTACACAGAACAAGCCGAACATACCGGTACTGTTGTCATAAGAAAGCGCACAATAGTCTTCTAGCGTATCAGGAGTAATTGCTTCGTATTCTTCCGGAATAAGGAAGGGGAACATACCCATGGGAAGAGAATATTCAGTGTTGTTCTCTACGATTTTACCAACGAGCATGGTCGGACGAGTGTTAGCATAACGCTTGTCATCGTCGTCAATGTTATCGTCGTTAGCGTCCTTGCTGGTTTCATACAAGTCATAGTCGAAAATCGGAGCCTGCGACCAGTCACCGTAGAACGCAAGGTACGGAATATTAAGGTTGGGAGATTCTTGGCTGTCGTTGCTGTTAGTAAGGCAAACGAAGCCTTCTACGTACATACCGTTTTCAAACTTTGCAAGCCACTCTCTGTCGGCGTCGGACAAAGTAACGGTGTACGTAATCTTTACGTCGCTGTTAGCCGGAACAATTATGGTATCCGTCAACGCAGCGTCTACGTCGTTAATCTTAAGAGTTCTGTTGGTTGCTTCAAGCATATATGCTCTTTCGCTTACAGTCTTTCCGTCAGACGAAATGCCTTCGGTCATAACGAACGCGCTGATATTGTAGCTTTGAGAAGTAGCTCCTACGTTTCTTACATAGAACTCAAGCTCATATTCGCCAAGCATTTCGGGATCGTCGAAAAGCTCGATCTTTGTTCTTTCTTTCTCTTTACCGTTTTCGTCCATAACGTACAAATATTGCTCGCTGTGTCTGGACGTTTCAAGGTCGGCAAGACCTGCGCCCTGCTTACGCGGCGAATACGGGTTAGCGTCTTCGTTGAGCGCGATAGTTGCGGTACTTTGAAGGATCTGATAAATTCTTTGTTCAAGCATATTAAGCTCGTCAAAGCCACTTACCTTGCCGTCGTTGTTAAGGTCAATGCCATACTTAGCAGCAACGCTCGGTTGCGAGAAATGTTGACGCAAAAGAGCTACTACACCAGCCGTGTTGGGGCAAGCCATGGACGTACCGCTTGCTCTTGCGTAAGCTTTTTCGTCACCGGGGATAGCCGAGTAAATTTCGCCACCGTGAGCGGTGATGTCCGGCTTAAGAACAAGGTTGGGAAGAGCGCCCAACGACGAGAATTCACTGATGAACGGACCAGCCTCGTTGTCCTCGTCAATTACAAAATATGCGTTGCCCAAAGCATCCTGATTCTTAATAGATGCAGCCGCGTCCATCATAATTGAGCAAGAGGGGATTTGCGGATTGTCACCTACCGACATACGGATAACGCCGGAAGCATTGTTATATACTACGATTGCGACAGCGCCGTGCAAAGCAGCTTCGTTAACCTTGTCCTCGAAGTTGATTTCACCACGGGAAACAAGCGCAATCTTATCCTTTACGTTCTTACCTGCATAGTTAGATGAAGAACCTACACCCGAAATACTTACATACGGAATCTTAAGCGCGCCCGTCTGAGTATCAAGGAATTGGTTGGTAAGTCCTCTTTCTTCAACCTCTAAGTAAATTTCTTCAAGGAAGTCGAACGGATCGCCACCCATATCAGTAGAGTCAAGGAAATAAGCAGCGCCAAGCTCCTGACCTGCCTCGTTAACTGCAAGCAAGTACGGGGACTTTTTACCGCTGATAGATGCTACGGTAAACGACGCGTCGAACGAACCGGGAGCGGATACGATACCCGAGTCGGGGTTGGACGTAAGGTTAAGACCGTAGTGAGAGGTGAACGACGAGCTCGTCGAGTTACCTGCTGCAACTACAAGCGAGATACCTACGTCTTGCAACGCCTCGTATACATGGAAAATACTATCCTTGCCGTTAGTTTCGTCTTGGAAGCCGCAATCTCCACCAAGGCTCATGTTGATAACGTCAACACCCAAGGTAATGGCGTCTTCGATAGCACCAAGCATTGCGTAATCTTCTGCACCGCCGTCAATATCGGGGAATACCTTGAAGATAGCAAGCTGAGCTTGGGGCGCAACACCGGTAATACCGGTAATAACCTCGCCCTTTTCGTCATAATAATGCTCGTCATCTTCGCCAGTAAGCTCTCTATCGAAGATGCCGTTTTCGTTTTTATCATCAAACGGATCGTCACTGTGACCAGCCAAAATACCAGCTACGTGAGTACCGTGATTGTTTGCTACGTGCGAGCTGATTTCGATATCGCTGTCCGCATAGTCGTAACCAAACGGAACCTTTTCGTTACGATAAAGCTCGTCTACTGCAAGGTTAGCGGTGATATTAGCAGCCGAAAGCTCATCAAGAACTGCAGCAACGTCATCTCTACCGATCCTTAACGTGCCATTAGCCTTTTGCTCCTCAAGCGCGAATTTCTCATGGTTGGGATCGAAAGCAACGTGCTCCCAGTCAAGACCGGTGTCAAGCACTGCAACGACTTGACCTTGACCGGCAATACCATCTTCGATAGCAGCCGCCGAGTCGAATATACCTGTCGACTGAGCACCAACGCTGTTCTCTACAATAGTTGCCTCAGGCGCAAGATAACGTTCGCTCACCGTAACATTTGCAACGTTTGCCTTGTAAGCTATCGATTCAACGAGCTTCCAATCGCCATAGGTAAGCTCAATAGCAAAAGCGTTGCTAGCGTTAACGTAGTTATACTTAAGTTCTACGTCAGCCTGGCGTGCAATCTTATTGAATACAGCGTTTTGCTTATTCTTAAGATTTTCAGCCGCCGCCTTGCCTTCTGTGGAAAGACGATAGTCTGTAAACGATTCATAGCCACTCGGATTAGCGTTGTAAATATCGATAAGAGTAGTGGTACTCATTTCGATAATCATGCCGATTCTGTCATCTTCTCTAAGCTTTGACGCCTCTACCACGTCAGAGTTAAGGAGAGATGAAACATCTTTGTCGGACTGAGTCGCTTGAATAGCCGAATTCGTTGAGATGTTAGAACCACTTGCCGTATTTCCTAAAAACGACGAAATAGCGCCGGTAACGCCCATTACGCCGACAAGAAGAAACACTACAAGAGATACTACTCTCGTTTTAAAATTCTTTCTTTTCATAGGTCCTCCTTAAGACTTAGTATGAAATGTTAGTATAAATAAATCGCGAACTTTAGGCTCGGGACATATTATCGAACAATACCCTATAATGATAGGTATGAAAATTATATCACACATCACAAATATTTTGCAAGCAAATTTTTTGCAAAAAAATAATTTATCTAAAATTAACACTTTACTTACAAAAAACTTTATTTTACGCTTTTTTCTGCGCAAATTTTGCTTTTTATCGTGCATTTAGGCTAAAAAATTTATTTTTACACCGCAAGCTGCCAAATCTTCTAACAAATATTGACCTAAATGCGCGTTTTTTGCATAGAATTGTGAAAATTATGTGCTAAAATTGAGAGCCAAAAATATCTCAAAATTAAAATTGCAAAATAATACCAAAACCATTTTTTTATTCTATCTCCTTTACAATTCGACAAATCTATGATATACTCGTTTTCATCAAGGAGGCGTTATGCTGTTACATAAAGCTATTGAATACGCAGCGGTCAAGCACCGCAATCAGTATCGCAAGGGTACGGACGTGCCGTACATAGTTCATCCTATGGAGGTTTTACAAATTTTGACGGCTATGGGCTGTTCTATCGAAACGCAAATAGCCGGCGTGCTTCACGACACTGTAGAAGATACCGACACAACTATCCAAGATATCGAAGCGCTTTTTGGCGGCGAGGTTGCCGAGCTTGTAAAGAGCGACACCGAGGACAAATCGCTTAACTGGACCGCCCGCAAAGAAAAAGCTCTTTGCGCCCTCAAAACTCACGACCTTGGCGCGCGTCAGCTGCTTTTGGCGGACAAGCTTTCTAATATAAAGAGCGTGTATAACGATTTGCGCATTGTGGGCGCAAACGTTTGGTCGCGCTTTAAGGGCAGTCCAAGCCAGACGGAGTGGTACTATCGCGAAATTATTGCCGAGCTTAGCAAGGATTTGTCCCAAGAACCGGCTTTTCAAGAGCTAGAAAAATACGTAAACTTGGTTTTTGCCGAAAAATTTGAATAAATGGAGTATTTATGAAGCTTTTACAAAATAGACCGTTTAGTTTTGTTATAATCACAGTGGTTTACGCTATCGCGGCAGTAGCAGGAATTTTTAGCTACGTATATCTCCCTTTTGAGCCGTGGCTAAGCCTTTTGCTTGCCGACGTTATCGCAACCGCCGTAACCTTTGTATTTAGCGTAATATTCGCTAATGCGTCCGTTTACGATCCGTATTGGAGCGTTTTGCCTATCGTGGTAGTAGTTTGCTTAGCTATTGACGCCCCCGCCCTTACCGCCGTTCACATCTTACCGCTTGTAGCCGTATGTATTTGGGGAACGCGCCTTACTGCAAACTGGGCTTACGTCTTCAAGGGAATGCATCATCAGGACTGGCGATACACTATGCTAAAGGAAAAAACGGGAATATTTTATCCGCTAATAAATTTTCTTGGCATACACTTATTCCCCACCCTGGTCGTTTACGCCTGCATACTCCCCATCCTATACACCTTCTTGCTTTCGCCGCAGCTTAACGCAGGTAGCATAGTGTTCTTCGCCGTATCTATCGGGGCAGTTGTTTTGCAAGGAACATCCGACTACTTTATGCACAAATTCCGCAAAAGCGGAGTTAAGGGCTTTAACCGCACGGGAACGTGGAAGTACTCCCGTCACCCCAACTATCTTGGCGAAATTCTTATGTGGTGGGGCGTTGCTCTTGCCTTTGTATGCGTTATACCGTCTATGTGGTATTTGATAGCAGGCGCGGTAATAAATACGCTAATGTTCCTATTTGTAAGCATTCCGCTTGCCGACGGCAGACAGTCAAAAAAGGAAGGCTTTGCTGAATACAAAGCTCAAACACGTATGCTCTTACCCATAAAGAAATAAAAAGCTGGTTGCAAAAGTCACTTACAAAAAACCAAAACAAAAAAGCAAGAAATAAGGATTTACCCTTTACTTCTTGCTTTTTATTTGCCCTATTGACTTAAGCCACTTTGCATAGTTGCACCTGCGAGCAATAGCGCGGCAAAATAGCTCTTACCTTTTGCGTATACAAAAAGCCCCCTTTTAGTTAAGCGGGCTTTGAATTAGCCGATATAAGATTATTTACACTAATGCCGAAACAATAGCAAAGCCAATCATAAAGCATACCGCGAAGTTTGCCACAAACATTCCAACAAAAATCAAAAGCTTAAGCAAAACGTTTTTGGTAGACTTCATCAAAAACAGGTTAAATATCGCAAACATTGCGCTTATAGCACCGCCTATTCCGCCACCTATTATGGGAATAATTGAGCAAAGAACAACGCTATTACCCCATATCATAACAAATGCCACAATAAGAACGGAGCAAAGAATTTCGTACCACTTCGCCGCCGCAGTAACCGCAACATTTTTGTTGCCTATAAGCAATTTAGCCCCCGAAAGGAAATTGCCTGTAATAAACACTCTAATGTCGCCTGTTCCATTATTGTAAACAAAAGTCTTTTTGTCGATTTTTTTAAGCGGCTTTCCGTTTATCGCAATTTGCTTTTTGCCAGTCCAAATACTTTCCTCGTATTCTACAGTACCAATATCCGGAACGTTTACCACACTTTTCATTTTATCTCTCCTTTTGCAAACTTATATTTTGTCAACCTACCAACCAGCAGTTTGCTTTTGTATTATAATACAAACAAAACTTTGTGTCAATAACTATAGTCCTTAATTTAATAAACTCTGCGTTTTTGTGGCGCTTGCATAAAACCGTAATTTATCCCCTATACGAAATAATATACTCTAACTCGGTTTGTATTTTTGGGTTTTGCTCAAAGAATTCGCCTTCTCTTCCTTCTTCGCGCAAGGTCAAGTCGAAATGCGCAAGAGCGATACCTATATCCACCTTTTGAATATCTCCCATCTTGTGGTTAGCTATCGAATTCTTCTTTTCATAAAAATGGAGCGTTTCGCCGTCCATAACCACTCGCCACGGCTGCTTGTTTACGGCAGACGGTGCTAGACGAAGCATCTCAAGCGCCTCTTGATATTTACCTGCCTGCTCGGGCAAAAGACCACGGTCAAAGCTTTTGTCAAAAAACAGCTCGTCAAAGGGCAGCCTTGTATCCGCCTTCGTTCCCTTTCGCATGATTCTTTCCATTAAGGACATTTTTTCGGCAATACGTCCTATGGGGGTGGCTACCGGCATAACCTCGTTTTCGCCAACCTGCAAAGCTTCTTCAAACGCTCCGCGGTTGAGCGTCGCCGCAAGCATAACCGTACCTAAATCTATATCACACACAAGCAAGCAAAACTTTTCAAAGCTGTACCCAAAAGCAATCTCCCACCTGGGCTCGCGGCTTACCTTTGCCGCAACGTAGTGATCTGCGCCTACAATTACGGGACTTGTAAGCTTATACTCACTTGCCTGCAAAAAGCGAAATTCTACCTTAACGCCAAAAGGGTTGTCTGTCTTGGTCAAAAGAAGCTCAATTTTGCTCTTGTCCTCGTCACTAAGCGAGCCGCTAAACGTCCTAACGCTTCGCCTAGAGCGAATACAATCCTTTATTGATTTTTCCATTTTATTAATTCCTTAAAAAATTATTGTTTTGTTTAACGCCTATATTTTACACTATGGTAGAATTATATAATACTCTTGTATAAAAGTCAACAAGATGCCGTAAGTCAATTACTTAGATACCAAAATAACGGAGTACCAAATATGGTACTCCGTTATTTTGGCGCGGCGGCGGTGGCGGGCTACGCCACCTTTTAACTTTCGCTTCGCGTTGGATGAGCGGTAGGATTTACTCCGCTTACGCTCCGTGGCGTTCGCAATCTTCGATTGCTCGGCTGAGGAACTGCAAAATTGCTTTCGCAATTTATGCGGTCAAACCGCCCCTCTAAGAACTAACGAAAAAGGACACCAAACTGGTGTCC